>JBGSNW010000136.1:0-1751 GCA_041739435.1 Burkholderiaceae bacterium | reverse complement strand
GGCAAGCCGTCTTGCTCGGCCGCGCGGAAACCCGCGTCCAGCGCGTCCACCATCGCCGGCAGACGCCCCTGCCAGTGGTGCCAGTGAGTGGGGTTGAAGATCAGGTCGGCATACCCCGTGCCGCTGGCCGCCAGGCGCTGGCTGAACGCGTAGGCCGATTCCGCCAGCTCTTCGGACGTGCGCACCAGCCCGCAGGCCCAGTCCAGAAATTGCAGGAAATCGGCCAGCCCCTCGAACTGGAACAGCCGCTCCATCGGGCGCGGCATGGGCGCGTTGAACCGCGCGGCCCACTGCGCCAGCATCGCGGCTTCAAAGCAGCCCTCCAGGTGCACATGCACCTCCGCGCGGGGCAGCGCGCGCAGGCGGGCGAAGTCGGTGGCGTCGGTGTTCATGCGGTGATCCTTGCGTCGGGCCGAAACGGCACCCGGGATGATCCTGCAAAAACCCCGTTGGCGCATAACGGGGAACACATGCCGGGAATGGCGGCGGGCGTATGCAGCGCCTACGCCCGAACCTCCCACTGGAAGCAATCGGCAATCGATTTGTCCTCGGTCACCTGCTCGTGCGGAATCAACAGGTATTTCCAGGGCTTTCCACCTGCGCTGGCCGCGTGACCCGAGGCGTGCTTGCACCAGATCGCGCCTGCCCTGCTTTTGGCCGTCACCTCATCCGTTTCGAGCTCATTGCGCGCCTTGGTTGTCGGCTGTGGGTTGTGGCGCCACGCGCACCACTTGCCCTGCGCGCAACACGATCAGGTCGGTGCCCGTTTGCTGCGCCACCTGCCTCGCGCGTTGCGCCGCGCGGCGCATGGCCGCCCAGGAGCCTTTGATGTCGGCATTGGCACTGGCGGGCAGCGGGCTTGGTACACCTCGGTCAACAAGCGCCGCCCAGCCTCAAAGCGGCGGCGGATGGTGTCCTCGGGGATGTTGTGGCCCCCCTGACGCACCCGCTCGGCGACGCGCTGAACCGCCATGTCGGCCGATGGCAGGCTCAGAAAGAAAAGTTCCACGCGGAAGCCCTGGGCCTGCCATTGCGCAATCTGCCGCGCGTAGGCCCTGCCCGACAGGGTGGTTTCAAACGCAAAACTCTCGCGCTTGGCCACATGTTGGGCCATTGCCTCCAACGTCAGGCGCCCTGCCTGCAAGGCCGCACGGTCGGGCTCAAAGGGCGACAGCCCCGCAGCGATCAGGTCAGCGTTCACGAACACCGGGCATCCCGCCTCCTGCGGGAGAAACTCGCGGGCGAAGGTGGTTTTGCCCGCGCCGTTGGGGCCAGCAATGATGATGATTTTGGGCCGTATCACGTCACACCCTCCGTGGATTCACGGGCAAGCTGTAAGTGTGGCTTACAGGTTTCGAGTTCGGCCTCCATGGTTTTTCCCAGTCCCACCTCGTCGGCCAGGATCACACCCTTGGACAAGGGGCTGCGAAACGCGAACAGCGCCGCTTCGACCTGATGCGGGTTCAGATCAACTTGCGCATCCACCAGCGTGGACGCCAGCAGGTCGGCCGAATCGGCGCCCATGCGGCGCGACAGCTGCCAGGCGACGTATTGGGATTGGTAAGGGGTCAGCACGCCCGCCCCAACCTCCCCACCCCCTCCTCAATCTTCGTCACGTCCGCCGTCGCAAAGCTCAGGCGCAGGGTGGCGAGGTCGGGGTTGGCGCAGTAGAACGGGGCGCCGGGCACGAAGGCCACGCCTTGTTCGATGGCGCGCTGGGCGAAGGTGTTGCCGTCGCTCACGCTCTGTGC
>JBGSNW010000125.1:0-1539 GCA_041739435.1 Burkholderiaceae bacterium | reverse complement strand
ATCGCTTCGTTCAAACCGCGCGCAGCGGCGCTTCGGCCAGGCCCTCGGGCGTGCGAAGCCGCCAGGTGCGCCAGGCCGCGCGGCTCAGGTAGGCCAGCAGGCTCAGCAGGAAGAGCCAGCCCATCAGGCCGTATTCGGCCAGCAGTTGCAGAATTTCGTTGTGAACGTAGTAATCGGTCTCCAGCTGCGAGCCTTCGGCCTGGTACAGCGGGATGTCGACCTCCCAGGCCCCCGCGCCCACGCCCGAAAGCGGTCGGGCCAGGATCATGCGGCCGGTGGCTTTCCACATGATCAGACGCACCGAGAACGAGCGCTCGGTGTACTCCTCGGCCTGCGTGAGTGACTTGGCGCGGGCAAAACCGCGCTGCAGCGCCGTCAGGCCCCGGCTTTCAACCCGGTTTTCTTCAACCAGCTTGGGGTTGCCGGTGCCGATCATGCCCAGCCCGAGCACCGAGGCCACCAGCACGCCACCGGCGATGATGCGCTGGCCGCTGGCCCAGGTGGAAAAGGCAAACTGCCTGCGATACAGCCACAGGATCACGGGTATCACAACCAGCAGCACGGCCGCCGCAATCAGCGCCGAACGTGTGCCGGTCATCAACATGGCCACGATGTTGAAGCCGGTGCTCAGCGACAACAGAAAAATCATCGCCGATTGCCGTGCGCGCGCCAGCAGCAGCAGCGAAAACGGCAGCGTGCACACCACAAATTCACCGAAGAAGTTGCGGTTGACGAAGGTCGACGCCGGATTGGGCCCCTGCGGGAAAAAGCTGAAATCAATCCAGAACTGCAGTGCCGTCCAGAGCGATGCCACCAGAGCGCCCAGATGGATGCCCCAGGCCAGCGTCGGCACCTTGTCGCGGCCCAGGGTGTTGGCACCCAGCCAGAGCAGCAGGGCGAAGATGAACCAGCGCACTGCCTCCACGCCCCCGAGGTAGGTGTGCGACCAGACCATGCTGCCCAGCGCGTACAACATGAGTGCCAGCGGCAGCCAGACCAGCGCGTGCCAGCGCAGCCCGTCGCGCCGGTTGCGCTGTTGCCAGAAAAACAGCAGTGCGGCCACCAGCGCCGAAAACGCCACGATGATGGATTTGAGCGTGTCCTGCAGCATCAGCTCGTGTGGCACGCCCGCGGCAGGTGCCAGGAACATCATGAAGGCCAGGATGGGCGCCGTCCAGTCGCCGCGCGTCACCTCGCCGGGCAAGGTGAGTGCGGGTGCTGGCGGGTTGGCGCGTGCCGCGGCAGAGCCCGGTGTGGCCTGGGATGCCCCAGCCCCAGCGGTGTCGGGCGCCGTGTTCGGCGGGCCAGGTGAAAAACGCTTCTTTTTTGCCATGAATTTGCAGGGGGTGTTCGGACGGACGGCGCGGCGATGCCAGTGGGTCAAGCGCCGGGCGCTATTGTCGCCGGACACGTGACCGGGCTGGCGCCGGGGGCTGCCATCGTGCGTGGCAGACTACAAAAGCGTGAACATTTCAACGTGCGGGATGCCAACTTCGTCAAACGGCTCGCCTCGCGGCGCAAACCCGGCCTTGGTGTAGA
>JBGSNW010000116.1:0-2500 GCA_041739435.1 Burkholderiaceae bacterium | reverse complement strand
GTTCGACGCCATGGCGCGCCCGTTGCCCGCCAGCGTGGCCTGGGACACATTGTCCATGGGCATGTCGGCCGACCTGGAAGCGGCCGTGGCGGCGGGGAGCACGCTGGTGCGGGTGGGCACGGCCATTTTTGGCGAGCGGCTGCCGCGTGGTGAGCGGGCGTGAGGGAAAGACCCTCAAGCCCTCAATCCAGCTCGCTGGTGTGTGCCAGGCTCTGGCGCCAGCTGCTGGGCAACCACGCGGAAAGGCGGCTGACGGCGTTTTCTTCGCGGCTCTGACGGATGGCGCGGCCCAGGGCCAGGCAGCTCAGTGTGCGCATGAGCATCGGCTCGGGCAGGTCCAGCATGGTGCGCAACTCTTCGGCGTTCAGCGAGGTCATCTCCAGCGCGTCCAGCACCGCCAGACAATACTGGCCCGCCTCGGACGCGGCCACGGGCAGGGCGCGGCGGCGGCACAACCGGGCTTCCAGGAAGCTCGTGGGCAGCATCGCGGGCAGTGATTCGGCGTCGCAACGCAGGGCCAGCGACCAAAGCGCCTGGGCCATCGGAAAGGGCTTGAGGTTTCTGGACGGCAGCGCCGCCCTGTGAGGCCGCGGCACGATCTCGGCCTGGTCCAGTTGGCCCGGTTTGACGCCCTCGCGCAGTGACATGCGCCAGACGGCGGGTTCGATGGTGGCCACTGCGTGACCGTCCAGCATCAGGTGGAACTGGCTTTTTTTCCACTGCTTGCGCAGCTCCCAGGCCCGCCGTGCCAGCGTGTAGTGCAGGCGCTGTGTTATCAGTTGGCGGCTGGCAAAGCGCAGGGATTCGTTCAATTCGCCCATGGCGCCGGGTTGGGCAGGTTCCCACTGCGAGTGAGAGGCCTCGGTGCCACCGAGGATGCACACCGGCCGACCGCCATGGCGCCCGTTCTCGTCAACCCGCACGCGGTGTGGTGGCCAATGGGCGGACTGGGGTGGTGTGGGGGCGGGGCGCTCCCCGGGCATGTCCACGGCCCGCCTGTGGGTGACATAGGCGTCAGGGCGAAAGCCCGGCAGGGGTGGCGACCAGCGCACGCCGTCGTCAAGGCGCGCCGCGGCAGCCATCACGGCGGCGGTTTCCTCGGGGGTCAGGCCCACCGGCTGCAACAGTGCCAGCGGCACGAGATGGGGTGTCATGGCCGAATTTTGCATCAAAATGTATCCGGTTGTCCTACTTTTGTGTTCCTTTGCCGGCGGCTGACCCTCGGGTTCGATTCACCGCCCGGACAGCGCCAGCCGGCGTGAGTCCTTGACTTCTTCCATTACCGCGTAGGTGCGGGTTTCGCGCACGCCGGGCAGTTGCCACAACACGGTGCCGGCGAATTCGCGGTAGGCCTGCATGTCGGCCATGCGGGTCTTGAGCAGGTAGTCAAAGCCACCGGCCACCATGTGGCATTCCATGATCTCGTCCCGCACCTGCACGGCGGCCTTGAATTGGTCGAACACATTCGGCGTGGTGCGGTCCAGCAGCACCTCCACGAACACCATCATTCCGCGCCCGAGCTTGAGGGGGTTCAACCGGGCCTCGTAGCCCAGGATGTAGCCGTCGCGCGCCAGCCGCTGGGTGCGCGCCAGCACGGCCGTGGGCGACAGCGCCACGGCATCGGCCAGTTTCAGATTGGAGATGCGCCCGTCGTCCTGCAAGACACTCAGAATTTTGAGATCAATGCGGTCAAGATTCTCTGCAATTTCGATCATTTGTAGTGAATTATCCATCCAAGAATAAATACAACAAATTAAAACTCGTTTCGAATTGGTGGAACATGACGCCATTCATTCGTTTCCGGAGTTCGTCATGCCGTCGTCCCGCTTGCCCTTTCCCTACCGCGCCGAGGCGGGCGTGGTGTCTCACCGGCTGCAGTCGCTGGGTGGCGCACTGGACTGGGCCACGGCGGCCCAGGCGGCGCGCCCCTGGGTGCGGGCCGTGCGGCAGAATCCGCCGCCGTTCTGGGCCATGGAGAGCCTGCTCAAGGAATACCCGATTTCCAGCGCCGAAGGCCTGGCCCTGATGCGCCTGGCCGAGGCTTTGTTGCGCGTGCCCGATGCCGAGACCGCCATCGCGCTCACGGCCGACCAGTTGGGCCGCGCCGACTTTGATGGCGCGGGCGACTCCACCTTGGCGCGCCTGTCGTCTTCGGCCATTGCCCTGTCCAAGCATTTCCTGCCGCAGTCCGGTCCGGTGGAATCCGCCAGCGGCGTTTCGAGCGGGCCGACGGGCTCAACACGAACGGGCGGCGGCGCGGGCCTGCTGGCCAAACTGGGGTCGCGCAGCGTGGTGGCGGCCACGCTGCGCGCGGTGCAGTTGCTCGGCCGCCAGTTCGTGCTGGGCCAGACCATTCAAGAGGCCATGGACGAGGCGGCGAGGCTCGCCCCGAACAGGCTCGATCCCAGCATCCACAATTCCACCTTCGCGCCCAGCCCCGGGGTGGCGGCGATCGGCAGATCGAAGTCCCCCGTCAGCAGCGCGCGCAGTTCGACCACGT
>JBGSNW010000102.1:0-5349 GCA_041739435.1 Burkholderiaceae bacterium | reverse complement strand
CTCCTTCGCTGGTGCTGCCGTAAAGCGCGATGACATCGGCCTCGACACCCGGGCCATTGCCAGGGCGGTGGAACGCGGCACGCAGTTCGTGGGCCTGAGCGACTTCACGGCGCTGCAGTGCGCGGTGCTCGCCAAAACCGGCGCCATCACCTGGGCCGGCCCGGCGCTGGGCGAAGACTTTGGCGTGGACGGCACGCCCGACGACATCATGGAAGCCTGCTTCGATGACCTGCTGTTGGGCCAGGGGGAGGGCGCGGGCTGGCGCTTGCCGGCCGATTCCCGAGGCCTGAAAAGTACAACATCAATAGCAAACAAACAAGGATTGACGGGGGCTGAAGGCCAAATTCACATCAAAAAAGCCACCCTGTGGGGTGGCAACCTGGCCATCCTGGCCGCGCTGGCGGGCACGCCGTGGCTGCCCCCGGTGCGCGGCGGCGTGCTGTTCATCGAGGACGTGCACGAACACCCGTTTCGGGTTGAGCGCATGCTCACGCAACTGCTGTACGCCGGCGTGCTGGCGCGGCAAAAGGCCATTGTGTTCGGGCAGTTCACCCAATACAAACTGGCGTCACACGACAAGGGCTTCAAGCTGGCGACCGTGGTGCAGTGGCTGCGCTCGCAGCTCAAGATCCCGGTGCTGACGGGCCTACCGTTCGGGCATGTGCCCACCAAGGTGCTGCTGCCCGTGGGCGCCACGGTGAGCCTGAACACCGACGGCGCCGACGCGCTGCTGTTCTGGGGAAATCAGTAACCCGACAGATCGGCCGGGCGGGTGGTGGCGTGGCGCGCGGGTGCGGGTGTGCGGGCGGTCATGCTCGCGGGCAAAAGCCCGTTGAACAAGGGCGTGAGGTGGCCCATGTGGGCACGTGCCACCGCTTCGCCATGCAGGCTGGCCAGGGCCCCCATCAGATCGCCGCGGGCATACCACAGGCCCAGCGCGTCGGATGCAAAGCGGATTTTGCGAACCAGTTGTGGATAAAGGTGTGTGCCGCTGTCACCCAGGCAGTCAAGCATGGACTGGCGGATGCGGTCCACCCGCAACTGCAGCGCTTCGGTGGTGGCGGGGTCGGCGCTGCCCAGCAAGCTGAAGATACTGCCTCGGAGATTCGGTTTGATCCAACGCATTTTGGAGATGAGTCCTGCAGTTCGGGTAGAAATTTCGGCACCTGTATTGAAAGTTAACCGTCTTGTATGACCGCTGCAAGTCCCTGTGCTACATCGTTTACAAAAAACAACAATCAAATCAGCAACTTGGTGTTTACATCTCAAGTACTTTCGATTGCGTCTCTGTCACGGTGTTGCATGCACGTCTGCGCTTTTTGATGAGTCGACCCTCACGGAGTTCCCTTTTTTTACAAATGGCTTTGTCAGGGTGATCTTGTGCTGTCTTTCGTATTTATTTTGAGCCACGGGATTATTCTTTTGAATTACATTTTGGATTTTTGAAAAATACCGACAACCCGCAACTATTTCACGGACGGCTGTGCAGCTTTTTCAGTACGCATCAACGGCCCGGCGTGAGCGCGACCGCAACACAAATTTGCGCCGCCCAAAGCTGCGTGAACCCCGTTTTTGCCGCGCAATTGCGCGCTTGCCTGTTGCGGGCGGAACACAAGCCACTTCTTCGCGGGCGCAGGGATGCTCTACACTGCGGCGGTATCCACTCTGGCAAGTTCAACCGCGCATGGCCGCCCAAACCACTGTCGTTTTCGCTGATCTGACCGGAAGCACCGGCGTCTTTGAAACGCTGGGTAATGCCAAAGCCACCCAGGCGATTCTGCGCCTGACGCACTGGATTGGCCAAGTGTGCGAGGCTCACTCGGGGCGCGTCGTCAAGACGCTGGGCGACGGCGTGCTGGTGGTGTTTGCCAAGGGCAGCGACGCCATCGACGCCGTGGTCGAGTTGCAGCGCAACCATCAAAAGCGCATTGAAAAATGGCCCGACAACCTGCGCATGCGCCTCAAGGTGGGAGTGGATTCGGGCGAGGTGGTGGTGGTCGACAGCGACTGCTACGGCGATGCCGTCAACGTGGCTTCGCGCCTGAGCGATCTCTCCGGCCCCGACCAGATCTGGGCCAGCGACACTGTGATCGACCAGCTCCCCGACGACGACCCGCGCTGCCGCAGCCTCGGGCCAATCGCGATCCGCGGGCGGGCCGAATCCAGGGTGGTCTACCGTATTGAATGGCAGATCGACGCCACCTCCGAATTCCTCACGCTGCCAGCCCAGCTTGACCGCAACGCGCTGCAGCTCAATGTGCCGCGCGGCGAGATCGAACTCACCTGGCTGGACGTCAAAACCACCTTCAAGGCCGAGCAGATGCCCGTCCAGCTCGGGCGCGTGGTGGGCGCCGAATTCATGGTGAAAGACCCCCGGGTGTCGCGCCTGCACGCGCGCATCGACTGGCGCCAGGGGGCGTTTGTGCTGAGCGACATCAGCAGCTACGGCACCTGGGTGCGTTTTGAAGGCTCATCCGAGAGCGAACTGCCGCTGCGCCGTGAAGAATGTGTGCTGCACGGCAACGGCGAGATTGCACTGGGGGCGCCGTTTGGCGACTTCACCGTGCCCACCGTCCAGTTCCGCCTGATTTTGCCCGCCGTGTCCAAGCGCGCCCAACTGGCCGCGCGCCAGGCTGCCCCGCGCGGCGGCAAACACTGAAACGCCGGGACCCCCTGCGGGCCGACCCGGCCGCAACCCCCGGCCTGATGCAACCCGCACCTGCTTGTGGGGGTCTTCAGAACCGCTTCCAAACTCAAAAATTGAACGTTTTTGGCCATTAGCCCCGTCAAATGGTCATATATTGCTACTAATTACGTAGCGTTCCAGGTGTTTTTGCTGGCCTGGGTAAACCCCCATTCAGTGTTCCGGAAGTGTCGCCCTGACTACTTTCGTTCTGAAATAGGCCGTTCTTCGGGACTTACTCCACGTTTTGATGAGTTTCAATGCACCGCATCATTCAACTCACCCCGGGGTCAAGTCGATAACCCGTGGGAAGGCAGGCGCCGCAGGGGTGCTGCCCAAAAGCAAATCGACCCGTTGTGGACGAAACAGGAGAAGAAGCGCATGAACATGATGACCGACGCCGCCCACGTGGCGCAGCATGAGGAAGCACGCGCCGCCAATGTGCAGCCGCGTGAATACCTGAGCTTTCGGCTCGGGGCCGAGGAATACGGCATTGACATCCTGCGGGTGCAGGAAATCCGGGGTTACGCCGAGGCCACGCGCATTGCCAATGCGCCGTCGTTCATCAAGGGCGTGCTCAACCTGCGCGGCACCATCGTGCCCATCATTGACCTGCGCATGAAGTTCCACCTGGCCGACGTCAAGTACGACAGCCAGACCGTGACCATCGTGCTCAACATCGG
The DNA here is from genome assembly GCA_041739435.1 of Burkholderiaceae bacterium. Classification (GTDB taxonomy): domain Bacteria; phylum Pseudomonadota; class Gammaproteobacteria; order Burkholderiales; family Burkholderiaceae_C; genus PHCI01. The sequence continues at coordinate 1,983 of JBGSNW010000102.1, read as the reverse complement.
CAACCGCGTCATGGGCGTGGTGGTGGATTCGGTGTCCGACGTCATCGAATTCAAGGCCGACCAGATCCGCGAAGCCCCTGAATTCAACGCCACCGTGGACGCCAGCCACATCACCGGCCTGGGCACCGTGAAGACCGGCGACGAAGAACGCATGTTGATCCTGCTGGACATTGCCCGTCTGATGTCCACCGCCGACATGGGCCTGGTGCAGTCGGTCCATTGAACTGCACAACTTTCCAGACAACAACTCTTTTTCCTTAACCAGGAATTCATCGTGAACTTTTTATACAACATGAAAATTGGCACCCGGCTCGCGCTGGGTTTTGCCTCGGCCTGCCTCATCACCATCGGCATTGCCATTTATGGCATTTACATGATGGGCCAGATGAGCGACACCATGGCCAAGATGTACAAGCACCCCATGACGGTGGCCACCAACATCAACGCGGTGGACAGCGACGTGGTGCGCATGCACCGCGGCATGAAGGACGTGGCCCTGGCGCAGACGCCCGAAGCCGTGGACGCCGCCGCGGCCACGGTGGACGCCGCCGAGAAAAAGATGCAAGACCACATGAAAATCGTGGCCGAGCGTTTTCTGGGCGACAAGAAATACGTGGAGGACATCAACCGCGGCATGGCCGAATGGAAACCCATTCGCGACAAGGTGATCGCGCTGTCGCGTTCCGGTAAACAGGACGAAGCCGCCGCCATCACCAAGGCCGAAGGCGCGGCCAAGGTCAAGGAAGTGAGCACCGCGGTGACCACGCTGGCCGAGCTGGCCGAAAAACGTGGCGTGGAGTTCATGAACGCCGCCATGAAAGCCGCCAGCGAATGCCAGATTTATTTCATCGCCGCCGTGGCGGTTGGCATTGTGATTGCCGCGCTGTTCGGGTTTGCGATTGCCCGCTCGGTCACCATGCAAATTGGTGGCGAACCGGCCCAAGCCGCCGCGCTGCTGCGCCGCATCGCCGACGGCGACCTCACCGTGGACGTGCACACCCGCGCCGGTGACCACACCAGCGTGTTGGCCGCGGCCCGCGACATGCAATCTTCGCTGTCCAAGGTGGTGGCCACGGTGCGCTCGGGGGTGGATTCAGTGTCCACCGCCAGCTCGCAGATTGCCGCCGGCAACCTCGACCTGAGCTCGCGCACCGAGCACCAGGCCAGCAACCTGCAACAAACCGCCGCCTCCATGGAAGAGATGAACGCCATCGTGCGCAACAACGCCGACAGCGCCCGCCAAGCCACACAACTGGCCAGCTCGGCCAGCGCCGTTGCGGTCAAGGGCGGCCAGGTGGTCGGCCAGGTGGTCACCACCATGGACGAAATCACCGCCAGCAGCCGCAAGATCGGCGACATCATCAGCGTGATCGACGGCATCGCCTTCCAGACCAACATCCTGGCCTTGAACGCCGCGGTGGAAGCCGCCCGTGCAGGCGAACAGGGCCGCGGTTTTGCCGTGGTGGCCAGCGAAGTGCGCAATCTGGCCCAGCGCAGCGCCGACGCCGCCAAGGAAATCAAGACCCTGATCGGCACCAGCGTTGAGCGCGTGGAAGCCGGTGCCCATCTGGTGGGCGAGGCCGGCTCCACCATGAGCGACATCGTGTCGCAAGTGCGCAAGGTGGCCGACCTGATTGGTGAAATCAGCGCCGCCACGGTCGAGCAGACCTCGGGCATTGGCCAGGTGAGCGACGCCGTCAACCAGCTGGACCAGGTGACGCAGCAAAACGCCGCGCTGGTGGAAGAATCCGCCGCCGCTGCCGACAGCCTCAAGCAGCAGGCCGAGCGTCTGGTCGAAGCCGTGAGCATCTTCAAGCTGAGCCAGGGCGCCACCGCTGACGTGATTCACCGCGTCAGCACCGCCAGCCAGACCACGTTCAAGGCCCTGCCGAAACCGGCTGCCAAACCGGCAACTGCCAAGGCCAGGCCCGCCGCCAAGCCGGCCGCCAGCGCCGCACCGGCGGCCCGTGAAAGTGGCCCTGC
>JBGSNW010000087.1:0-5614 GCA_041739435.1 Burkholderiaceae bacterium | reverse complement strand
CCAACCGCTGGCCGCCGCCACCCACGTGGCCTGCGCCTCCACCGGCGGGCGCATCCTCACCTTTGAAATTGCCGAACTCAAACAGATGGAAAAAGGCGGGCGCGGCCTGATGCTGATCGACCTCGAGCCCAAGGACACCCTGGCGGGCGCGGCCGCCTACACCCGCAGCGTGCGCATCGAAGGCGTGGGCCGTGGCGGCAAGGCGCGCGACGAAACGCTGGAAATCCGCAGCCTCAACAACGCCCGTGCCGCCCGGGGCCGCAAGGGCAAGGCGGCCGATCTGGGCTTCAAACCCGGGAAAATCACACGGGTGGAATAGATTTCAGTGGTACGCGGCTGTACCAAAAATCGTCATCTCGGCCATAATGATTGAAACTTCTGCATGCAGATTCGATCAAGACGCCATGACCATCGGACGCCCCATTGAATACGACCCGGACCAGGTGGTCCAGGCTGCCATGCAGGCGTTTTGGGCCAAAGGCTACGAAGCGACTTCGCTGGCGGACCTGCTGGACGCCACCGGTTTGTCCAAAAGCAGCTTCTATCAGAGCTTTGGCAGCAAAAAAGAGATGTTCGAGCGGTGCCTCAGCCGTTACGCCGACAATCTGGTATTCAAGCTCAACGCGGGGTTGGCTGCGAGCCCGTCGCCCATGGCGTTTATTGGCGGCATGCTGACCGAATACGCCAGTGAGGGCGCGCGCACGGCGTCGCCCATGGGTTGTCTGGCCATGAACACCGCCAGCGAATACGGCCAGCGCGACGCCGAATTCGCGCAATGGGTTGACGCGTGCATTGCGCGCGTGCATGCCGTTTTTGCATCGGCCATTGAACGGGGGCAGGCCATGGGCGAAATCACCGGGCGGCAGCCCGCGGGTGTGCTGGCCACCTACGTCATGACCAGCCGCTCGGGGCTGGGAACCATGGTCAAGGCGGGCACTCCGCTGGCGGTGGTTCTTGGCGTCGTGGACGTGATGCTGTCGGCACTGCGAGCCGACTGAAGCAGGGGGGGAGGGGCGATTTCGCGCCGGTCTTCTGCAAGATTATGTACCAATCGGTACAATAATGGCCTCGCAACAACGCAGGGTATCGACCCCCCCATGAAACAACTGCTCCAATCCATGGCCGGACTTCCCCGTGGGGTTCAACTGTGGCTACCGATCCTTTTTGGCACCAACATGGCGTCCCTGGCATTTCTTGATACCGATGTGGGGCGCAATACGGCCCTGGCATTCGCGGTGGTGTGCGCGTTCAACATCCCCATGATGTTCATTCAGCGCGGTTTGACCCGGCTGCTGGCTTTTCCGCACTTTGCCTGGCTTCCCCTGGTGATCTATCTTTTTGACCAGCTCTGGGGTGCCAGCCCGATCGGGCCCGGCACGATCCGGACCTATGCGCTGCTGGTGTTTTCCTTCAATACCATTTCGCTGCTGTTCGACGTGGTGGACGCGGTCAAGTGGCTTGGCGGGCGCCGCGAGGTGCTGGGGCTGAAGTCCTGAAGCGCCAGTTGCTGCGGTTAGAGCCTACAGAAACACGCTTTTGGGCCGTTATCCAGAACCATGCCGCGACACAATGGGGCATGGCATCATCGCGGCGGCGATGTTGTACATAACAAACGTTCTAAAGAACCAAAGACATTACCGAGGGGCATATCAATGAGGCGTGTAGGTGCAGTGCTGAAACACTGGGATCTGGCGGTTTTGAGGCGGTCGTTGGTGGTGGCCTGCGTGGTCGGGCCCACTTTGTTGCTGGTCAATCAGGGGTGGACGGCCATTTGGGCCGGGCAGGTCCCGGTTGGCAAGGTGTTGCTCACTTTCGCGGTGCCGTTTCTTGTTTCGGGCCTGTCGAGTGTGTTTGCAAAGTCCCATGGCGCAAAGGAATGGGTGCGGCATCAGGACCATCTTGGGCAAAGAATCGAACCGGTGGTGGACAAGGTGTCGCAGATCAAGGCCAACGCCTTGTTGGTCAACCAAACTGCCAAGGCCCGCTTCGATGAAACCAGTGCCTTGCTGCAACGTGCCCGACAGACGATGCAGGATCTGGAAAACGGGAAGGTGCTGGGCAGTCAGGCGCTGGAGGCCGTGGAAGACATACTTTCGCGCTTCGAGCGGGTGCTGGCGGCCGATGCCGCGGTTCGCGATGAAATCATTGCCAACCTGGAGGTGGCGAAGTCGGTCGGTGACTCCATCGCGTCAGCCAATGACAAGTTCAAGGCCATCGCCGATCTCGCACATGAGATAGGCCGGATTGGCCACCAGACGACCTTGTTGTCGCTCAACGCTGCCGTGGTGGCGGCCACGGCCGGACCCGAAGGTCGCAGGTTCGCGGTGATCGCCGAATCGGTCCGCCACCTGGCCCGGGAAACCGAGGCGCAGGCCAGTGCCATCAACGGCACGACGCGTGAACTCCAGGCCTCGGCGGCGGTCATGGCCAAGGATGCCCGACGGCTGTCCGACGGCATGGGGCGCCTGCTGGTGTCCAGCGACAACTCGGGCCAGGTGGTTCAGGAGGCCCGGCAGGCGCTTGCGAACTCTGGCGCACTCAGCAAGCAGAGCTTGCAGCTGCAGGCGAATCAGACGGACGCGATTGCCGGTATCACCTCGGGTATCGAGCGGATCGTGGACCACGCTGGCGGTGCCATCGAAGGGTCGGCCAAGAATGCCGCGCTGGCCGGGGCGGTTCTAGACAATCTGGACGAACTCGCACCCGCAGCCACGCGCTGAATCCACTTTTGCGACGCCAACCGGCGTCTCATTGGTTACACCCGACTAATCCCTGCAAGTCCGGTCGAAGACCGGAGAAAGGTTTCGCACGGCATATTTTGTACCAAGAAGTCCATTAATTAATCCCACAACGTCTTCAACAATTCATTTGCATCCCTAGAAAGAAACCATGAACAAAAACGAAACAGCGCTTGTCCTGCTTGAACTCCAGAACGACTTTCTGAGCGAAGAAGGCCGCCTGTACCCCCTGGTGAAGCCGGTCCTCGAAGCGAACGGGGTTCTGGGCAATCTGACGGCCTTGATCCAGGGCAGTCGGCAGGCCGGGGTTCGGGTCATCCACACGCCCATTCAGTTCTCGGAGGATTTCTCGGAGATGGGCCCCTCGCCTTACGGGATCCTCAAGGCCGTCAAGGATGCGGGGGCCCTGGTGCGGGGCAGCTGGGGTGCACAACTGCACCCGTCTTACCAGCCCGTGGGTAACGATGTCCTGATCGAGGGCAAGACAAGCATTGACGCTTTTGCCAGCACCAATCTGGATTACATGCTGCGTTCCATGGGCGTGCGAACCATTGTGCTGGCGGGTCAGCTCACCAACATCTGCATCGAATCCACCATGCGTTCGGCCTTCGACAAGGGTTACGAGGTGATTGGAATCACCGACGCCACCAGCACCCTTGGGCTCGATGCGTACCGCCAGTCCATTGAGAACAACTGGCCGATGTTTTCACGCCCCATGATGACCGCTGATCTCCTGAGTAAGCTGGTGGCCTGAGCCGGTCATGCACGCGGGTTGCAGATGTTGCGTCCCGGACATGTTGGGCTCCGCGTGGACGCACGGGCGCCCGGCTCAGTGCAGCTCGGCAATCAGCTCGATTTCCACGCACGCGCCCATGGGGATCTGCGCCACGCCGAAGGCGCTGCGAGCGTGGGCGCCCGCGGGGCCAAAAACCTGGCCGAACAGTTCACTCGCGCCATTGGTCACGAGGTGCTGCTCGGTGTAGCTGCCGGTGGAGTTGACCAGGCTCATGAGCTTGACGATGCGCTTGACGCCGTTGAGGTCGGTGCCGACCGCCGCGCACGCGGCATGCAGCGTGCCCATGAGGTCGATGGCCACGGCGCGCGCGGCGGCCTTGCCTTCTTCGGTGCTCATGCCGGCGCCAAACTGGCCTGCCCAGGGCTTGCCGTCCTTGCGGGCGATGTGGCCGCTCAGGAAAATCAGTTTGCCGGTCTGTACAAAGGGCACGTAGGCGGCGGCGGGCACGGCCACGGGGGGCAGTGTGATGTCGAGTTGTTTCAGGCGGTCGTAAACGCTCATGGCAATACCTGCAAAAATGAAAGTTGAAAGGGAAGGCGCCTCGCCTCAGCCGGGCGCCGGGGGCGGCTCGGTGGCCGGCACCACGGGTTCCACTGTAACGCGCACCACCAGCGTGTGGTGCGCGCCGCCGTGGATCACCCCGCGAATGGGCGAGACATCGGCAAAGTCGCGCCCGGTGGCCAGGGTCACGTAATCGTCGCCGGGCTGGCGGTTGTTGGTGGGGTCGAAGTCGCACCAGCGCTCGCCCTCGGGCATGTCGGGCACGTAGACGGACACCCACGCGTGCGAGGCGTCGCTGCCCACCAGCCGGAGCTGGCCGGGTGGTGGCGTGGTGAGCAGATAGCCGCTCACGTAACGCGCGGGCAGGCCCATGGCCCGCCAGCAGGCGATCATGATGTGGGCGAAGTCCTGGCACACACCCTTGCGCTGCGCCAGCGCCTGCACGGCCGGGGTGTTCACTTCGGTGCTGTCGGTCTCGTAGGTGAAGTCGGCATGAATGCGTGCCATGAGGTCGCGCGCGGCCAGCAGCAGCGGCACGCCGGTGCCGAAGCTCGGGCGCGCATAGGCCAGAAAATCGGCATGGCGCGGCACATGGGGCGACGCAAACACGAATTCGGCGGCCGCGTCGTAGGCGGCGTTGGCGTGGTAGCGAAAGCGTTCGCGGGCCTGTTCCCAGGTGAGTTTGCTCTGGGCGATCGGGGGCGTGGTGGTGTTCACCTCGCTCTCGGCGTGCACGGTCAGTTGCGCGTGCATGGTCTGCAGCGCGAAAAAGGCGCGCGTGTTGCCATACACATCCCGTGTTTCGGTGAGTTGCGCGGGCCTGGGCGTGACCGTCAGATGGTGGCGCAGCAGGTGTTGCCGGGCGTGGTCCAGCGGCTTGAGGTGCACCATGTGCTGGGCCGTTTCCACCGACGGGGTGTAGTCGTAGGTGGTGATGTGTTCGACGTGCAGGTGCATGGCCGTGGCGGGCTGGCGGGTCAGGCGCTCACGCTCTGGCGGCTGTCGCTGGCGTGGGTGAAATAGGTGGTGCTGATGTCGTCCGACACCACATAGGCTGCCGTGGTGCATTGGGCCAGCAGCCTGGCCAGTTCGGCGTGTTGGCCGTTGGCGTCGCGCGTGGTCAGGTTGATCAGTGTGTGCTGGCCCACGTCAGGCACGTGCTGAAGCATGGCGTCGAGGACGCTGGGCGATCCCTGCGCCAGCCGGGCCATGCGTCCGCGCAGCGTCTGCGCCACCCAGCCCAGCGCGCGCGGGTTGTCGCGGTCGAGCACCAGCAAGTCGAGCAGCGCGGCCACGTCGCGGCTTTGCTGGTATTGCGCGTGGAAGGTGATGGTGCTGTCGAACAGATCGAGCATGGCTTCGAAGCCACTGTCGTCGTGCACCGATCCGAAATCGAATCCGCGCGCCAGCGACACCGCGAGAAAACCCATGCGCTCGATGTTGCGCCCGATGCTGAGCAGGCGCCAGCCGTCGTCGCGTGTCATGCGGTCGGTCTGGGCGCCGGTCATGGCCGCCAGGTGTTCGCTGGCCGCCTCCAGCGTGCGCAACGCCTCCACCGACCGGTGATCGCCCGCGCGTG
>JBGSNW010000075.1:0-7258 GCA_041739435.1 Burkholderiaceae bacterium | reverse complement strand
GGACGATCGGGCGTCGGGCCGGTAGGCGCCGTTCTCGCGGTGGGTCTCGTAGGCCCACTGCCAGTCGTCGGCCAGCGCCACGGCCAGTTGCAGGCGCATGGCTTCGCGCACGGCGTGCACGCGCTGCGGGTCCACCTCGGCCAGTTGCTCGGCGATGTAGGTTTCAGCGGGCAGTGTGAGCACCAGCTCCTTGAAGGCGGCGTCGAGCGCGGGGTTGCGCAGAACCGTGCGCATGGCTGCAATATAAGCATCATTCAGGGGCTTGACCCCCGTGGATTGGTCATTGTTTGCTATTTCTTCAATAGCTGCCTGAACGGCCAGGCGTTGCCCTGCTTCCCAGCGGTTGAAGGGGTCGGTGTCGTGGGCCAGCAGGTGCAGGAGCTGCGCGGTGGTGTAGGCATGGTCGAGCACCACCGGGGCGCTGAAGTCGCGCAGGATCGAGGGCACGGGCTCGGCCGGCACGTTGACGAACACCAGGGTTTCCTCGGCCTCGGCCAGCACAAAGGTTCGGGCACCGCCCTCGGCGTGTTGCCAGTGCGCCAGTTGCAGCGGGGTTTCGGTGCCGTCGGGCCCGATGAGCGCCAGACCAATCGGGATGACAAACGGCGCCTTGGCGGGCTGCCCGGGCGTGGGAGCGCAGCTTTGCGACAGGGTGAGGGTGTAGGTGCGTTGGGCCGCGTCGTACACACCGCGGGCTGCCACGCGCGGCGTGCCGGCCTGGCTGTACCAGCGCTTGAACGGCGCCAGGCGGCGGGCCAGTTCGGAGGCGGGGTTGGCGTCGGCAACGGCCTGGGCGAAGTCGTCGCAGGTCACGGCCTGGCCATCATGGCGGGCAAAGTACAGCGTCATGCCGCGGGCAAAACCTTCGCGGCCTTGCGGGTCGTCGGGGCTGGCCACCAGCGTCTGCATCATGCGGACGACTTCGGCGCCTTTTTCGTAGATGGTGACGGTGTAGAAGTTGTTGATCTCGATGTAGCTGTCGGGCCGCACCGGGTGGGCCATCGGGCCGGCATCCTCGGGAAACTGCGCGGTGCGCAGCACCCGCACGTCCTCGATGCGTTTGACGGCGCGGGCCGACGGCCCGCCGGCCAGGTCGCGGCTGAATTCCTGGTCGCGAAACACCGTCAGGCCTTCCTTGAGGCTCAGCTGGAACCAGTCGCGGCAGGTGACGCGGTTGCCGGTCCAGTTGTGGAAGTACTCGTGGCCGACCACGCTTTCGATGTTGGCGTAGTCGGTGTCGGTGGCCGTGGCCTGGCTGGCGAGCACGTACTTGGTGTTGAAGATGTTCAGGCCCTTGTTTTCCATGGCGCCCATGTTGAAGTCGCTGGTGGCGACGATCATGAAGCGCTCCAGATCAAGCGGCAGGTTGAAGCGGGCTTCGTCCCAGGCCACGCTGGCCATGAGCGACTGCATGGCATGGCCGGTCTTGTCGAGGTCGCCGGGGCGCACGTACACCTGCAGCAGGTGCTCGGCGCCGCTGCGCGAGCGGATGCGCTGCTCGCGCGCCACCAGCGGGCCGGCCACCAGGGCAAACAGATAGCAGGGCTTGCGGTGTGGGTCCACCCAACGGGCGAAATGGCGGCCTTCGTTGCCCGCGCCTTCCAGGGAACCTTGCGCCACCAAGTTGCCGTTGGACAGCAGCACCGGGTAGCGGGCCTTGTCGGCGCGCAGGGTGACGCTGAAGCTGGCCATCACGTCGGGGCGGTCCAGAAAGTAGGTGATGTGCCGGAAGCCCTCGGCCTCGCACTGGGTGAAGAACGAGTCGTTGCTGACGTACAGGCCCGTGAGCCGGGTGTTCTTTTCGGGGCAGCAGGTGGTGAAGATCTCGAGCGTGAAGGCGTCGGTGTCGGGCAGGTTCTCCAGCACCAGCTGGCCACCTTCGAGCTTGAACGAGGTGCCCTGGCCGTTGACCAGCACGCGGGCCAGGTTCAACCCTTCGCCGTCCAGCCGCAGCGGCTGCGCGGGCGCGTCGGGGTTGCGCCGCAGCGTCATCTTGTTCAGGACGCGGGTCTTGGCCGGGTCCAGGTCGAAGGTGAGGTCCACCGTGTCGATCCAGTAGGCCGGGGCCGTGTAGTCTTCGCGCCGGATGACCGCGGCTTGTCCTTCACGCATGAATGGCTCCAATGTTGAGGGGGGAGGCGAAGCGACACGCCGTGCGCGTTGCCTGGGGGTGTTTCATGCCCATGTCTAGACGCCCTGCTTGAGCGAGGCTTCGATGAAGGGGTCGAGGTCGCCGTCGAGCACCTTTTGTGTGGCCGAGATTTCCACCCCGGTGCGCAGGTCCTTGATGCGGCTGTTGTCGAGCACGTAGCTGCGGATCTGGTGGCCCCAGCCCACGTCGGTCTTGGTGTCCTCGAGTTTTTGCGCGGCTTCCTGGCGCTTGCGCATTTCAAAGTCGTAGAGCTTGGAGCGCAGCCGCTGCCAGGCGATGTCGCGGTTGCCGTGCTGGCTGCGGCCGTCCTGGCACTGCACCACGATGCCCGTGGGGATGTGCGTGAGGCGCACGGCCGAGTCGGTCTTGTTGATGTGCTGGCCGCCCGCGCCGCTGGCGCGGAAGGTGTCGGTGCGCACGTCGGAGGGGTTGATGTCGATCTCGATCGAATCGTCGATCTCGGGGTAGACGAACACGCTGGCAAAGCTGGTGTGGCGCCCGCCGGACGAATCGAACGGGCTCTTGCGCACCAGCCGGTGCACGCCGGTTTCGGTGCGCAGCAGGCCGAACGCGTATTCGCCTTCGACCTTGATGGTGGCGCCCTTGATGCCCGCGGTGTCGCCGGGGGATTCTTCCTCGACCGTGGCCTTGAAGCCCTTGCGTTCGGCGTAGCGCAGGTACTGGCGCAGCAGCATGCTGGCCCAGTCGCAGGCTTCGGTGCCACCGGCGCCGGCCTGGATGTCGACGAAGGCGTTGAGTGGGTCGGCCTCCTGGCTGAACATGCGGCGGAATTCGAGCTGCTCGATCTCGGTGGCCAGCTTGGCGGTTTCGGCCTCGATGGTGTGCAGGCCGGCTTCGTCGCCTTCGTCCTTGCTCATTTCATAGAGTTCGGAATTGTCGGCCAGCTCGCGCGTGAGGTGGTCGATGGAGACCACCACGCCGTCCAGCATTTTTTTCTCGCGGCCCAGTTCCTGGGCGCGCTTGGGGTCGTTCCAGACGCCGGGGTCTTCCAGCGAGGCGTTGACGGTTCTCAGGCGTTCGGCTTTGGCATCGTAGTCAAAGATACCCCCGTAATTCCTGGGTCCGGGCGGTGAGGTCGGCCAGGCGGTTGCCGATCTGGTTGATTTGTTCTGCTTCCATGGGATGTGTCCTGCAATGTGTGGGGCCCCGCCGGTGCACCACGGCGGCGCGGGCATCGGGGCGAATCCGCTATTTTAGTTGGCGGCCTGGCCGGTGGCCCACAAACCGGTCGGGGTGGCGCAGAGTGTGCGCTCAGGCGGTGAAATCCTCGATTAGTGTGGCCAATTGCGCGGGCTGGTCGTGGTGCAGCATGTGGCCGGCGTCGGTGACGAGGGCGGTGCGCACGTCGGGCACGGCCTGGAGGCGTTCGCGGTATTCGGCCAGGGTGTACTTGCCCTGCCACCACTTTTCCAGTTCGTTGTCGCTGGCTTCCACGGCCAGCGTGGGGGCGGTGATGCGCTGGTAGATCTCGCGCACCTCTTCCACCCGGTACAGGTTGGCGTTGATGACCTTGTGCGCGGCGTCGCCCAGAATGGCCCAGCGGCCCGTGGCGTCGGGTGCCGCCCAGTGCTGCGCCAGCCACGTGGCCTTGTCGGCCCCCAGGCGCGGGTTGGTTTTCATGAGGCGTTGTGCCACGCCCGCCGCGTCGGCGTAGGTCTTGAGCGCCATTTCGCCGCGGTGCAGCGCCTTGAGTTCGTCCAGCCACTTGGCATAGCGGCCGGGCGCCTGCGCCGGGCGCGTGGCCGGCATGCCAAAACCTTCGAGGTTGACGAGGCGGCGAATCCGCGCCGGTCGCACCCCCGCATAGAGCATGACCACGTTGCCGCCCATGCTGTGGCCCACCAGGTCGACCGGCGCGTCGGGGCTGTAGTGGTCGAGCAGGAAGTCCAGGTCGGCCAGGTAGTCGGGGTACCAGTAGTTGTCGGTGGCCGGCGCGTAGGGGCCGGCTGCACCGGCGGGTTTTCCGCTCAGGCCGTAGCCGCGCCAGTCGGGGGCGATCACCCAGCGGTCCTGCGCCAGGGCATCCACCACGAACTGCCAGGATGCGCCCACGTCCATCCAGCCGTGCACCATGACCAGCGGCGGCTGGCCCGCGCGGGGCGCGCCCCACACGCGCACGTGGTATGGCAGATGGCGGATCGGGACAAACTCGCTGCGCGAGGGTCTTTTGACTTGGTACATTCACAGCATTATTGAGGAGCCCGCGCATGCCTGTCAGTCAAGTCAACGACAACCACGCCGCGCTGCATGGCGGCTTTCGCTGGCACGTGCCCGAGCATTTCAACATCGCGCAGGTCTGCTGCGCGCGCTGGGCCGGGCAAGAAGATGCTTCCAAAAGAGTAGCTATTCAAATCCATTCGACGGGGGGAGAAGGCACTTTTTTCACTTATTTTGAGCTGCAGCAGGCGGCCAACCGCCTGTCGGGCGTGCTGCACACCCTGGGCGTGCAGCGCGGCGACCGGGTGGCCATCGTGATGCCTCAGCGTTTCGAGACGGCCGTGGCCTACATGGCGGTGCTGCAGATGGGCGCGGTGGCCATGCCGCTGTCCACGCTGTTCGGCCCCGAGGCGCTCGAATACCGGCTGCACGACAGCGAAGCCGTGGTGGCCATCTGCGACAGCGCGGCCATCGACAGCCTGCTGGCCGTGCGCGAGAACTGCCCCCTGCTGTGCGAGGTGATCGGCGTGGGCGAGGCCGGTGCCCGGGCCGACCTGGACTTTGACCGCGCCCTGGCCCAGCACCCCGCGCAGTTCACACCCGTGCCCACGCTGGCCGACGAAGCCGCCATCCTGATCTACACCAGCGGCACCACCGGCCAGCCCAAGGGCGCCCTGATTCCACACCGCGCCCTGATCGGCAACCTCACCGGTTTTGTGTGCAGCCAGAACTGGTTCGGGTTCGACCCCTTCCCCTCCGAAACACCCGAGGAAGCTCACTCCCCCGCGCGGGGGAGGGCGGGGGGTGGGGGCGGGCACCAAACGGGCAACGCCCAGTCTGCCGGGGGCCAGAGCACGGCCGTGTTCTGGTCCCCGGCAGACTGGGCCTGGACCGGCGGCCTGATGGACGCCCTGCTGCCCACGCTGTACTTCGGCCGCCCCATCGTGGCCTGGAACGGCCGCTTCAGCCCCGAACTGGCCTTCACGCTGATGCAGCAGCACGGCGTGACGCACACCTTTCTGTTCCCCACCGCGCTCAAGGCCATGATGAAGGCCTACCCCACGCCGCGCACCCGGTTCAGGCTGCAACTGCAGGCCATCATGAGCGCGGGCGAAGCCGTGGGCGACGCGGTGTTTGCCTATTGCCAGGCGCAGCTGGGCGTGACGGTGAACGAGATGTTCGGCCAGACCGAGATCAACTACGTGGTCGGCAATTGTTCCAGGCTTTGGCCCGCCCGCCCCGGCAGCATGGGCAAGGGCTACCCGGGGCACCGCGTGGCGGTGATCGACGACGACGGCCATGAAGTGCCGGTGGGCGTGCCGGGCGACGTGGCGGTGAACCGTTTTGACATCCACGGCCACCCGGACCCGGTGTTTTTCCTCGGCTACTGGAAAAACGAGGCCGCCACCCGTGCCAAATACACCGGCGACTGGTGCCGCACCGGCGACCTGGCGGTGCGCGACGCCGACGGCTACCTCTGGTACCAGGGCCGGGCCGACGACGTGTTCAAGGCCGCAGGCTACCGCATCGGGCCCGGCGAAATCGAGAACTGCCTGGTCAAACACCCGGCCGTGGCCAACGCCGCCGTGGTGCCCAAGCCCGACGCGGCGCGTGGCGCGCTGGTCAAGGCCTACGTGGTGATTTCTCCTGAATACATAGCTAACTATCGCCATTTGGCGGGGGCTGATGGCCAATTTGATTCAAAATTTCATGAAAACCTGGTGGCCGAGCTGCAGGCCCACGTGCGCGGCAAGCTCGCGCCGTATGAATACCCCAAGGAGATCGAATTCATCGACACCCTGCCCATGACCACCACCGGCAAGGTGCAGCGGCGCGTGCTGCGGCTGCAGGAAGAAGAGCGTGCCCGGCAGGCGGCCACGGCGGGTGGGCGTCTGGCCTAAACTCATTCTTTCACCGCCCATTCTTTTTCAGACACTTCCCACCTTCCCGCCATGCAAACTGTCCGCCTCGGCCAAAGCGATCTTGACGTCACCCCCATCTGCCTGGGCACCATGACCTTCGGCGAGCAGGTCAACGAGGCCGATTCCCACGCCATCCTCGACCGGGCCCTGGCGCACGGCATCAACTTCGTCGACACGGCCGAGATGTATTCGGTGCCGGCGCGGGCCGAAACCTGCGGCGCCACCGAGACCATCCTGGGCCGCTGGTTTGCCAAAAACCCCGGCGCGCGCCAGAAGATCGTGCTGGCAACCAAGGTGGCCGGCCCCTCGCGTGGCATGCCGTGGGTGCGCGCGGGCTCGGGCATGACACCCGAGGACATCGTGGCCTCGTGCAACGCCAGCCTGAAGCGCCTGCAGACCGACGTGATCGACCTCTATCAGATCCACTGGCCCGAGCGCCATGTGCCGGCCTTTGGCATCGTGTATTTCGACCCGGCCAAGGACAAGCCGCAGACCTCCCTTCACGCGCAGCTCGAAGCGCTGGGCGGCCTGGTCAAGGCGGGCAAGGTGCGCGCCATCGGCCTGTCCAACGAAACGCCGTACGGCGTGCACGAATTTGTGCGCCTGGCCGAGCAGCACGGTCTGCCGCGCGTGGCCACGGTGCAAAACCCGTACTGCCTGGTCAACCGCACGCTGGACAACGGCCTGGACGAAACCCTGCACCGGTTGGGCGTGTCGCTGATTCCCTATTCACCCCTGGGCTTTGGCCTGCTGACGGGCAAGTACGACGAGGCCGGCATCGACGGCCCCGGCACGCCGCGCGACGCCCGCATCGGCAAGTTTGAATCGGTGCGCAAGCAGCGCTGGGGGCGGCCGGAGTCATTGGTCGGTGCACGGCGCTACAACGCGCTGGCGCGTGAACACGGCATGAGCCCGACCCAGATGGCGCTGGCTTTTTGCTACACCAGCTGGCGCGTGGCCAGCACCATCATCGGCGTCACCAGCGTGGCGCAGCTCGACGAGTGCC
>JBGSNW010000070.1:0-2666 GCA_041739435.1 Burkholderiaceae bacterium | reverse complement strand
GCCCGCGGGGGAACCCACGGGCTGCCAACGCCCGCGGGCGGCCAGTTGCGGATGTGCCCACAGGCCGGCCATGTCGTTCATGCGGGCGTTGGCGATCTGCGCCTCGTCCAACCGTTCGACCACCTGCGCGGTCGTCAGGGCCTTGAATTCGCCGACGATGATGTTTTTCAGCGCCTCGCGGTTTTCATTGCGGTGCGCGTTGCTGTCAAAACGCGGGTCGGCGGCCAGTGGGGCGTTGCGCAACACCCGCTCGCAGAACAGCTTCCACTCGCGTTCGTTCTGCAGGCCCAGCATCACGGTGCCGCCGTCGCCGGCCTCGAACGGGCCATACGGGTAGATGCTGGCGTGCGAAGCCGCGGTGCGCGGCGGCGGCGGTGCGCCGTCAAAAGCGTAGTACAGGGGGTAGCTCATCCACTCGGCCAGCGATTCGAGCATGGACACGTCGATGTGGCAACCCTCGCCCGTCTTGCCGCGCAGCAGCAGTGCCGACAGGATGCTGGTGTAGGCGTACATGCCCGCCGCGATGTCGGCCACCGAGTTGCCCGCCTTGGCCGGCGACTCGGGGGTGCCGGTGACCGACAGGAAACCCGCCTCGCTCTGGATCAGCAGGTCGTAGGCCTTCTTGTCGCGGTACGGGCCATCTTCGCCGTAGCCGGAAATGTCGCAGACGATGAGCCGGGGATGCGCCGGGCGCAGTGCCTCGTGGCCCAGGCCCATGCGCGCCGCCGCGCCGGGTGCGAGGTTTTGCACCAGCACATCGGCCGTCGCCAGCAGTTCTTTCAACACCGCCAGCGCGCCCGGGTGCTTGAGGTCGAGCGTCAAACTTTCCTTGGAGCGGTTGGTCCACACAAAATGCGAGGCCAACCCGTTGACGCGGCTGTCGTAGGCCCGCGCAAAGTCGCCCACACCGGGGCGCTCCACCTTGATGACACGGGCGCCCAGGTCGGCCAGCTGGCGCGTGCAGAACGGGGCGGCAATGGCGTGTTCGAGCGAGACGACGGTGATGCCATCAAGGGGTCTGGGCTTCATGTTGTTTTTTCAGGCGGGGACCGTGGGGCGTTGCGGTCAGAAAGAACGCGGCAGGCCCAGCAGGTGCTCCGCCACGTACGAATAGATGAGGTTGGTGGAAATCGGCGCCACCTGGTAGAGCCGTGTCTCGCGGAACTTGCGCTCCACGTCGTATTCATGGGCAAACCCGAACCCGCCGTGGAACTGGATGCAGGCATTGGCCGCCTCCCAGCTCGCCTTGGCCGCCAGGTACTTGGCCATGTTGGCCTGCGCGCCGCAGGGCTGGTGCGCGTCGAACCGCCGGCAGGCTTCGAAGCGCATGAGGTTGGCCGCCTCGACTTCGATGAAGGCGTCGGCAATCGGGAACTGCACGCCCTGGTTCTGCCCGATGGGGCGGCCGAACACCACGCGTTCGTTCACGTATTTCGTCACGCGGTCGAGGAACCAGTAGCCGTCGCCGATACATTCGGCGGCGATCAGCGTGCGTTCGGCGTTCAGGCCGTCCAGGATGTACCGGAAGCCCTGGCCTTCCTCGCCGATCAGGTTCTCGGCCGGAATCTCCAGGTTCTCGAAAAACAGCTCGTTCGTCTCGTGGTTGACCATGTTGGGAATGGGCCGCACCGTCATGCCGCTTTTTTCGGCGGCGCGCAGGTCCACCATGAAGATCGACATGCCTTCGGTTTTTCTCTTCACTTCGGTCAGCGGGGTGGTGCGGGCCAGCAGGATCATCCAGTCGGAATGCTGCACGCGGCTGATCCACACTTTTTGCCCGTTGACGACATAACGGTCGCCCCTCTTCACGGCCGTGGTCTTGATTTTGGTGGTGTCGGTGCCGGTGGTGGGTTCGGTGACACCCATCGATTGCAGGCGCCATTCGCCGGTGGCGATCCGGGGCAGGTACAGCTCTTTTTGCGCGGAAGAGCCGTGGCGCAGCAGCGTGCCCATGTTGTACATCTGGCCGTGGCAGGCGCCCGAGTTGCCGCCAGAGCGGTTGATCTCTTCCATGATGACCGACGCCTCGGCCAGGCCCAGGCCCGAGCCGCCGTATTCCTGCGGGATCAGCGCGGCCATCCAGCCGGCCTGCGTCAGGGCATCGACAAAGGCTTCGGGGTAACCGCGCTCCTCGTCGATCTTGCGGTGGTAGGCGTCGGGAAACCCGGCGCACAGGGCGCGCACGGCGTCGCGCAGGTCGGTGTGCTGGTCGTCAAACTGGGTTTTGATCATGAGCGTCTTTGTTTCAGGAAAGGACGGCCGTGGCCTGCATGGTGAGCCAGCCTTCGTGGTCTTCGGCCCAGAGCCGGACCGACCGGCCGTCGGCCGATGGCGCGCCGTTCAGGCGGAACGGGTGCAGGTCGAAGGTCGGCCGAACGGCCTTGAAATCGAAGCGTTCGACGACCGCCCCGGGCGCGTGGCGCCGCACCAGATCGACCAGCAGCGTGGCAATCAGCGGGCCGTGCACCACGAGGCCCGGGTAGCCTTCCACCGTGGTGACGTAACGCCGGTCGTAGTGGATGCGGTGGCCGTTGAAGGTGAGCGCCGAGTAGCGGAAAAGCAGCGGCGTTTCCGGCTTGATGGTGCGCGAGACCTTGCCTTCGCGCCGTTCGCCCGGCGGCATCGGGCCGGCGTTTCCGGATTTCTCGCGGAAGACGACGTCGAAT
>JBGSNW010000016.1:0-8627 GCA_041739435.1 Burkholderiaceae bacterium | reverse complement strand
CCCGCGCCCGTCCGCCCGGGTGCGGGCCGCACGGCGTGGCTGGCGCTGGTCGAAACCATCCCGGCCGGTACCGAGGGCACGCCCGTCGAGAGAAATCTGGTCAGAAACCTGCTTATGTCCCCGTGGGATGGACATAGTTTGCTATCAAATCAGGGAAAAAAACGGTTCTTCGAATCACGTCCCATGGGCATTCCCGAGGGCGCCAATCCGGATCGGCTGCGCGTGGTGGGCTGGGTGCAGGATACGAAGGGCCGTATCACCCATATTGCGCAATCGCAATGTGCGCCACCGGGTTGAAGCGGGTACACTCAATCACCGGGCCCAAGCTTCTTGCGCCCGGTATTTTTTTGGGCGGCCGGTTCTCATGGAAATTTTTGACTACGATAACATCCTGCTGCTGCCACGCAAGTGCCGCGTGAACAGTCGCTCCGAGTGCGACGCCAGCGTCACATTGGGCGGGCGCAGCTTTCGCATCCCGGTGGTGCCCGCCAACATGAAGACGGTGGTGGACGAAACCATCTGCACCTGGATGGCGCAAAACGGCTACTTCTACGTGATGCACCGGTTTGATCTGGACAACGTGGTGTTCGTGCGCAACATGCTCGCGCGGGGGCTCTATGCGTCGATCTCGCTGGGCGTGAAGCAGGCCGACTACGACACCGTGGACCGGCTGCTGGCCGAAGGCCTGATCCCCGAATACGTGACCATCGACATCGCCCACGGCCACGCCGACAGCGTGCAGAAGATGATCGGCCACCTCAAGCAGAAGATGCCCACGACCTTCGTGATTGCGGGCAACGTGGCCACCCCCGAAGCCGTGATCGACCTGGAGACCTGGGGCGCCGATGCCACCAAGGTTGGCGTGGGCCCGGGCAAGGTCTGCATCACCAAGCTCAAAACCGGTTTTGGCACGGGCGGCTGGCAGCTCAGCGCGCTCAAGTGGTGCGCGCGGGTGGCCACCAAGCCCATCATTGCCGACGGCGGCATCCGCGACCATGGCGACATCGCCAAGAGCATCCGCTTTGGCGCGTCGATGGTGATGATCGGCTCGCTGCTGGCCGGGCACGAGGAATCGCCCGGCAAGACCGTGGAGATGGACGGCAAACGGTTCAAGGAATACTACGGCTCGGCCAGCGACTTCAACAAGGGCGAGTACCGGCACGTGGAAGGCAAGCGCATCCTGGAGCCGATCAAGGGCCCGCTGGCCAACACGCTGACCGAAATGGAGCAGGACGTGCAAAGCTCCATCAGCTACGCGGGTGGCACCCGGTTGCTGGACATCCGCAAGGTGAACTACGTGATCCTGGGCGGCGACAACGCGGGCGAACACTTGCTGATGTAGCGTGCCACTTCGGGCCGTCGGTTCACCCCAAAAGTTGTCGCGCAAGCGCGTTGAGTCGGTGCGCGGGATCTACCAGCGCTTCCAGCACACTGAAATGGTTCAGGCCCGGCAGGGCTTCGCACACCGGCACCGCGGTCGTGCCCCAGGCCTGCTGGATCAGCGTGTTGTGCCGCAGGAATTCGGCACTTTCGTTGGCCCCCGCCACGGTGAAAAGCACGCCACGTGACGGTGCTGGCAACCAGGCCGGGCTGACCTTCGCAACCTGCGAGGGCGTCAGGCGCAGGTCACCCTGGACAAACGGCGTGTGCATGACGGACTCCAGCTCGTACAGGCCGGATATGGACAGCGCGTCCTTGACCAGCTGCGTCGGCAAGTCACGGGACACCGCCTTCCATGCACAGGTGAGCAACATCGCGGCCAGGTGTCCGCCCGCCGAATGGCCAACCACGGTGATGCGCGACGGATCGCCCCCGTACCGGGCCGCGTGGCGCCAGGTCCAGACCAGCGCGCGCACCATCTGCAGCGTGATCTGCGCAATCGTCACGGCGGGGCACAGGGCGTAATTGGGCACCACCACACAGGCGCCGGCCGCGGTGAGCGCGGGCGCCACGAACGAATGGTCGGCCTTGTCCAGGCTGCGCCAGTAGCCACCGTGGATGAACACCACCACCGGTGAATTGGGTTGGGCCGCAGGAAACACATCCAGGGTTTCGTTGGGCCCGTCGCCATAGGCCAGGTCCAGTTCGCAGGGCAAAGACGCACGCGCCTGGCGGGACCATTCGGCCCAGCGCGCGAAATGCACGGCGTGATCCGGCACC
Source organism: Burkholderiaceae bacterium (assembly GCA_041739435.1). Lineage (GTDB taxonomy): Bacteria > Pseudomonadota > Gammaproteobacteria > Burkholderiales > Burkholderiaceae_C > PHCI01. The sequence goes on along the minus strand of JBGSNW010000016.1, from coordinate 6,467 downwards.
AGCGCGCGGTTGTTGTACATGCGGTCAAGCCAGGCGGGGTCGTAGGTGGCCATCGATGAGTCTCCATGGGGTGGGGTGATCGGCGCCCCATCTTAGTGGTTGGAGGGCGAATGCGTAGTGCGGTGCGAAAGCGCGGCTGCGATTCCGGAATCCCGGGGAAAACCCTTGATCTTTATTGAGCCACATCATGTATTCTGTATACAGAGTACAAATTGCCATGGCCGCCCAGCTCGTCAGACTTGAAAGCGCCCCTGACCTTGTCGACCAGGTCTACCGGACCTTGCTCGACGCGATCAGCGACGGCTCCCTGGCACCAGGCCAGCGCATCACGCAGGAAGATCTTGCCGAACAGTTGGCGGTGTCGCGCCAGCCGGTATTGCAGGCGCTGCGCTTGCTCAAGAAAGACGGCTTCGTGCTGGACGCGCCAGGGCGTGGGGTGCAAGTGGCCCCGCTGGACGCCGCCTGGATCGGCAAGGTGTACCAGGTGCGCGGTGCGCTGGATGCGCTGGCCGTGCGACTCGCCGCCAGACTGCGCTACCGCATTGATTCACGCCTGATCGAGCAGGGCCGAAAGGTTGTGCGGCAGGCTGCCAGCAAACCCAACATCAAGGCCCTGATCGACGCCGACCTGGCGTTTCACAACGCGATCTATGCCGCATCGCAAAACCCGCTGATCGCCCAGAGCGCGCAGTTGCATTGGCAACACCTGAGGCGCGTGATGGGCGCGGTGCTGCAGTCGTCGCTGCAGCGCGAAACCGTCTGGGACGAACACCAGGCCATCGCCGACGCCATCGCCGCGGGCGACGCTGCACGCGCGGCCGAACTCATCGAGAACCACAGCCAACAGGCCAGCGACAACCTGACCACCCGTCTGGCCGAACAACTGATCCGCGCCCAACACCCCTGAAAGAGAGAGCTTCCATGCGACTGACCCCCGAACAACTGGCGCAATTCGACCGCGACGGTTACCTGTTTTTCCCGGGCCTTTTCACACCCGAAGAGACGCGGACCCTCACCGAGGCCGTGCCCGACCTCTACAGCCGGCGCGAAGCCTACAACGTGCGCGAAAAAGGCAGCGATGCCGTGCGCACCAACTTTGCCGCGCACATGGTCAGCGAGCCGTTCGCCAGGCTGGCGCGTCACCCCCGCATGATCGAGCCGGTGGAGGACCTGTTTGGCGAACCGCTGTACATGCACCAGTTCAAGATCAACGGCAAGATGGCCTTTGAAGGCGATGTGTGGCAGTGGCACCAGGACTACGGCACCTGGCTCAACGACGACATGATGCCCACCGAACGCGCCATGAACGTGGCCATCTTCCTGGATGACGTCAACGCGTTCAACGGCCCGCTGATGTTCATTCCCGGCAGCCATAAAAAAGGTGTGGTCGAAGCCCGGCACGACCTCACCACCACCAGTTATCCGCTGTGGACGGTCAACAACGACCTGATCCGCCAGCTCGTGGAGCGGGCAGGCGGCAAGAACGGGGGCATCGTCTCGCCCCAGGGCCCGGCCGGCTCCATGATCCTGTTCCACTCCTGCCTGGTGCATGCCTCGTCGAGCAATCTGAGCCCCTGGAACCGCGTCAGCGTCTACTTGAGCCTGTGCGCAGTCAGCAACCACATCCGGCGCTTCAAACGGCCCGAATACATCGCGCACCGTGACTTCACCCCCATCGATTGCCTGCCCGACGACTGCCTGCTGAAAAACTACCCGGTGGACCTTCCCTGGAAGAACGGCCTGCCGGCCAGCGCGCTGCAAACCACATCGGTACCCCTGGACGAGATGAAGAAGGCGGCATGAACCTCTATACCCAACTCCAGCAGCGCGCCGCCGACCACAAACCGGTGCGCATCGGCCTGATCGGCGCCGGCAAGTTCGGCTCCATGTACCTGGCCCAGATTCCGCGCACACCCGGCGTGCATCTGGTGGGCATCGCCGACCTGTCGCCCGACGCGGCCCGCGCCAACCTCGCCCGGGTCGGATGGAACCCTGAACGAACCAGCGCCAGATCTCTGGACGACGCCATTCAAAACGGAACGACCCACGTTGGCGACGACTGGCAGGCGCTGGTCGGCCACCCGTCCGTCGACATCGTCGTGGAATGCACGGGCAACCCGGTGGCGGCGGTGGACCACATCCTGAAAGCGTTTGAGCATCACAAACACGTTGTCAACGTGACGGTTGAGGCCGATGCGTTTTGTGGACCGCTGCTGGCCCGCAAGGCGACCCAGGCGGGCGTGGTGTATTCACTGGCTTTCGGCGACCAGCCCGCGCTGATCTGCGACCTGGTGGACTGGGCGCGCACCTGCGGCTTCCCCGTGGTAGCGGCGGGCCGTGGCCACAAGTGGCTGCCGCATTTTTCCGAATCGACCCCCGAAACGGTGTGGGGCCATTACGGGCTCACGCCCGAGCAGGCCACACGCGGCGGCCTGAACCCCAAGATGTTCAACAGCTTTCTGGACGGTTCCAAGCCTTCGATTGAAAGCACGGCCGTGTCCAATGCGACCGGCCTGGGCGTGCCCAGCAACGGCCTGCTCTACCCGCCAGCCAGTGTGGAGGACATCCCCTACGTGACACGCCCCATCAGCGAAGGAGGTGTGCTCGAACGCAAGGGCATGGTCGAGGTGATTTCGTCTCTGGAAGCCGACGGCCGCAAGATCCCGTACGACATCCGCATGGGCGTCTGGGTCACGGTGGAGGCCGAAACCGACTACATCAAGAACTGCTTTGAAGAGTACAACGCCCACACCGACCCGAGCGGCCGCTATTTCACACTCTACAAACGCTGGCACCTGATCGGGCTGGAGGTGGGGGTGAGCGTGGCCAGCGTGGCGATCCGGGGCGAGCCCACGGGCGTGGCCACCGGCTGGAACGCCGACGTGGTGGCCACCGCCAAGCGCGATCTCCAGCCGGGCGACATGCTCGACGGTGAAGGCGGCTACACCGTCTGGGGCAAGTTGCTGCCGGCCGCCACCTCGGCCCGGCTGGGCGGACTGCCACTGGGCCTGGCACACAACGTGAAGGTGGTGCGGCCGGTCAGGAAAGGGCAAACCCTGTCATGGGCTGACGTCGCCATGGACACCAGCACCCACGCCTACCAGGTGCGGCGCGAGATGGAAGCCATGTTCGCCGCGCCCGTTTTGAAAGTTGCGTGATCCAGCCACGAGTTGCCCGGCCTTGCGCGATGATGCCGGCCGGACAACAGGAGATTCAATGAATATCGCATTTCTGGGCATCGGGCTCATGGGGTTCCCGATGGCACGCCGCCTGTGCGAAGCAGGTCACACCGTCCACGTGTGGAACCGCTCGCGTGACAAGGCCGATCGCGTCGCCCCGTTTGGCGCCACCGTGCACGACTCGGCCCGCGCGGCGGTGGCGAAGGCCGAACTGGTCATCAGCATGCTGGAAAACGGCAGCGTGGTCGGCGACGTGCTGTTTGCACCGGGCAGCGGCGGCGCCGACGCCATGCAGCCCGGCGCGCTGGTGGTGGACATGGCGTCCATCAAGCCGCGCGAAGCGCGCGACCATGCCCACCGCCTGTCTGCCATGGGCATCGCACACCTGGACGCACCGGTCTCCGGCGGTACCGTGGGTGCCGAAGCGGGCACGTTGGCCATCATGGCCGGTGGCGATGCCGCGGATTTTGAACGCGCGCAACCTGCGCTGAAGGTGCTCGGTCGAAGCACACACGTGGGCCCGCACGGTGCGGGGCAACTGGCCAAGTTGGCCAACCAGATGATCGTGGGCATCACCATCGGCGCGGTGGCCGAAGCGCTGCTGCTGTGCGAGAAAGGTGGCGCCGACATGGCCAAGGTCCGGCAAGCCATCACGGGCGGGTTTGCCGACAGCCGCATCCTGCAAGTGCATGGCCAGCGCATGGTCGAACGCGACTTCGCGCCACGCGCCCGCATGTCGGTGCAACTCAAGGACTTGCGCAACGCACTGGACACGGCCGAAGAAATCGGCTTCCAGGCGCCCATTACCACGCTGTTTGAAAACCTCTATGCAGAAGGCATCGCGCACGGCCTGACCGACCTCGACCATGCGGGCCTGTTCGTCGAACTGGCCCGCCGCAACGGCATTCAATGAACCCTGTTCACGCCCGACCATCATGACTTCCACACCGGATTTGCTGATCCGCAACGCCCTCGTCTTCGACGGAAGCGGTTCCGAACCCACTATCAAAGATGTAGCTATCCAAGCCGGAACGATCGGGGAGATTGGCCAAAATCTTCCGAAAAATGGGTTCCAGACCGTGAACGCGGACGGCCTGGCGCTGATGCCCGGCATCATCGACAGCCATACGCACTTTGACGCCCAGATCACCTGGGACCCCTACGTTCGCCCGTCCCCTGCGCTCGGCGTCACCACGGCGGTGATCGGAAACTGCGGCTTCGCGATTGCGCCCTGCAAGCCGCAGGACCGCGACACCACCCTGCGCAACCTCACCCAGGTCGAAGGCATGTCGCTGGACGTGCTGCGCCAGGGCGTCGACTGGGGCTTTGAGACCTTTCCTGAATACCTCGACTTTTTGCGGCGAAAGGGCAGCGCCGTGAATCTGGCGGCCTATGTGGGCCATTCCTCGGTCCGCACCTGGGTCATGGGCGCCGAGGCTTCGCAGCGCGCGGCAACCGATGGCGAGATCGCGCAGATGGCGCAGGTCGTGCGCGAGGCCATGGCGGCCGGTGCCGTCGGTTTTGCCAGCAGCACCAGCCCGGCCCACAACGGCGAAGGGGGTTTGCCCATGCCGTCCCGCCTGGCCACCGACGCGGAAATGATGGCCTTGATCAAGGCCATGGGCGAGTCAGGCCGGGGCATCTACATGGTCACCAAGGGCGGACAGATGCCCGTCTCGTTCCTCGAAGACATGGCCGCGCAGTCCGGACGGCCGGTGATGATCGCGGCACTGCTGCACAACAGCACCAACCCGAACACCGTTTTCAACGATCTGGACGCCATCACGGCGGCCAATGCCCGCGGCCACAGGCTGACGGGCCAGGTTTCGTGCTGCCCGTTGACGATGGATTTCACCCTCGCGTCGCCCTACCCGGTGGAAGGCCTGCAGAGCTGGAAGCCCGCGCTCGGCCTGACGGGCGATGCATTGCGAGCAGTGCTGCAGGACGCGGGCTTTCGCCAGCGCGTGCGCGACGAGGTTGCCGCGCCCAGCACGTTTCGTCTGTTCAACGGCGAATGGAACAAGGTCCAGGTGATCGAAGTCGCGCGTCCCCTGCATGCGCGCTACGAGCAGCGAACGGTGGCGGACATTGCGACCGAAGAAGGCCGCGATGCACTCGACGTGATGCTGGACCTGGCACTTTCCGAAGATCTGAAAACGGTTTTCACGGCACAACTTCTCAACAGCGATGAAGAGGCCGTCGGTCGCATGTTGAACCACCCGCACAGCCTGGTGTCCCTCAGCGACGCCGGGGCGCACCTCACATTTTTCAACGATGCGGGTTTTGGCCTGCACCTGCTGGGCCATTGGGCGCGGGACCTCGGTGCGATGACCATGACCGAAGCCGTGCGACGCCTCACCTCGCAACCCGCCCAGGTATTGGGCCTCACCGACCGGGGACTCATCCGCGAGGGCCTGGCCGCCGACCTGTTGCTGTTCGACCCTGCCACCGTCGACCGCGGGCCAAAGCGGCGCGTGTTTGACCTTCCAGGCGGCGCGGCGCGGCTGACCACCGATGCCATCGGCGTGCAGGGTGTCTGGGTCAACGGCCACCCCGTCGCCGATCGGCACGGCTTGAGAACCGACACCCCGTTGGCCGGGCAGTTGCTTACTCGCTTTGCGGCATAATCGTCGGCCGCCTGCGTCTTTGCTTGCTGCTAAAATACTGGCAGCTGTGGGGGGGTAGCTCAGCTGGGAGAGCGCCGCGTTCGCAATGCGGAGGTCGGGAGTTCGATCCTCCTCCTCTCCACCAATTTAAAAACCCAACCCTTATCGGTTGGGTTTTTTTCTGCCTGTCGCGCCAGTACTGGCGCGGTTCCGGGCGGCGATGCGTTGTAGGCGAGTCGGAAATCCCACCGTTTACCTGCCCGCCAGCACCCAGAATCCTCTCTTTTCTCCATTTGACCTGAGGCTGGCCGACGCTCGACCCCTCGATTTCATGCGGGTTTCGGGCTGATGGTTGGGCGGCAACAGCACTGACCAGAAACATTGCAAACCCGTTCTACGCGTCAAATTCATCGAATAGCACGTGCTGATCGTCCCAGTCCGACGGCAACAGATTGTTCTTCAGCCAGATCAAACTCAAGGTTTTCGGCTGGTGCCCGTCAAGAATGCTGCGCACCACCGCCGGCGAGAGCAATGCCAGTCGTAGCAACTCATTGACAGTGCTCTGATTGAGACCCTCCTGGCGGGCAATGTCCGAACCGCTATTCACGATGCCCTCTTCGATGAGTCGCTGCCAGTGAAACGCCCGCGACAGTGCCGTGAGGATCGGCGCATCGTGCTCCGG
>JBGSNW010000519.1:0-4697 GCA_041739435.1 Burkholderiaceae bacterium | reverse complement strand
GCCGTGCAGGCTGTCCACCGCGATGGCCAGTTGCCCGCCCGCGGCGGCCAGACGCTGGGCCAGCGCCACCACGCGTTCGAGCTTGTCCGGGGCGACGACTTCGTTGCTGATGTAGATGTCGGTCACACCGCCCGCCGCCAGAACTTCGGCTTCGGATGTTTTCTGAACACAGACCCCGCAGGCGCCCGCCCGTATCTGCAACTGCGCCAGCACGGCACTCTTGTGCATCTTGGCGTGGGGCCGAAGCCGCACGCCGTGCTTGCGGGCGAATTCGACCATGCGTTGCAGGTTGCGCGACATGGCGTCCAGGTCGATCACGAGCGAGGGCGTGTCCACCGCGCTGACCGGCAGCCCCACCAGATGGGCCAGGTGACGCGGCGCGTCGGATTCGGCGTTCACGACCGCCCAGTCAGGTGGAGGATTCATCACGCGCGTCATCGTCAAGGTGGAAGGTGTCGGCCCAGCCAACGAGCGTAAAGCCTTCGGCGGTCCAGAGCAAGCGGTTGATGGCCGCGTTGCCCAGCGCCCAGGTGCGGGGGGCCTGAATGTCCTGGCCGGTGGCGATGCGGTAGAGCACGTCCATCACGCCACCGTGCCCGACCATCACGATCTGCTCACCCGCGTGACGTGCGGCCAGCGCATGCGCGGTGCGGGCCACGCGCTCGCGCAAGGCCACCAGGGACTCGCCGCCCGGGGGCGCAAAGTGCGGGTCGCGCTGGCGCCAGCGCAAGGCTTCGTCGGGCCAGAGGGTTTCGATCTCGGCGTAAGTACGGCCCTGGAATTCGCCAAAACCGCGTTCGCGCAGGCCCTCGTCGGTGACCACCGGCCGACCCACCGCGTCGGCCACCGACAGCGCGGTGTCCCAGGCGCGCAGCAGGTCGCTCGAATACACCGCGGCAATCGGCTCCCCGGCCAGCGCCAGCGCCAGGCGATGGGCTTGCCAGCGGCCGGTTTCGTTGAGCGGGATGTCGAGCTGGCCCTGAATGCGCGTGTCCACGTTCCAGGCGGTTTCGCCGTGGCGGATGGCAATGATGCGGGTGGCGTCCATGCGGTGAATCACAGGCGGACGACCTGCAGTCCCGGCAGCGGGGGCGGGGCAAACTCTTCGGTGTCGAAGGCCTTGTCGCCGTCCTCGCTGGCCACGCCGGTGGTTTTCAGGCCCTTGAAGTCGTAGCGGGCGCCGTCCATCAGGTGCGAGGGCACCACGTTGCCCAGTGCGCTGAACATGTTTTCAATGCGGCCGGGGTGTTTTTTCTCCCACTCGCGCAGCATCGCGCCCACCTGTTTGCGCTGCAGGTTTTCCTGGCTGCCGCACAGCGTGCAGGGGATGATCGGAAACTGCCGGTGCCCGGCCCAGCGGACGAGGTCTTTCTCGGCCACGTAGGCCAGCGGGCGGATCACGATGTGGCGGCCGTCGTCGCTGACCAGCTTGGGCGGCATGCCCTTGAGCTTGCCACCAAAGAACATGTTGAGAAAAAACGTCTGGAGCATGTCGTCGCGGTGATGGCCGAGCGCAATCTTGGTGGCACCCAGTTCGTCGGCCACGCGGTACAGGATGCCGCGGCGCAGGCGGCTGCACAGGCTGCACATGGTCTTGCCCGGCGCGATCTTGTCCTTGACGATGGAATACGTGTCCTGGTTCTCGATGTGGAACGGCACACCGGTCCGGGCCAGGTACTCGGGCAGCACGTGTTCGGGAAAACCGGGTTGCTTCTGGTCGAGGTTGACGGCGATCAGTTCAAAGTTGATGGGCGCGCGCGCCTTCATCTTCTGCAGGATGTCGAGCAGGCCGTAGCTGTCCTTGCCGCCGCTCATGCAGACCATGACCTTGTCGCCTTCCTCGATCATGTTGAAGTCCACGATCGCGCGGCCCACCTCGCGGCACAGGCGTTTTTCGAGCTTGTGGGTTTCGCGCTCGATCCTGAAATCCACGCTCGTCGAGGTCGGTGCCTCGTGGTCGGTCCACACTGCGGTCAAGGGAGTACCCTCCGATTCAGGTTGAAAGACAAGCCGGGCAGGGTTGTCCGCGGTGACGCCAGTGTCCAAACGCTGACTTCGACAGGCTTTTCCCGAGCGGGGGATATTTTCCGGCGTGGCATGTTCACCACTGCCCTGTCTCGACGCGAATGGCCACTTCGCAGTCGTCAAAAATTTCCAGCTTGGCGATTTTCACGCGCACGCCCAGCACGCCGGGCAGTTGCAGCAGCCGGTGCGCGAGTTTGCCGATCAGGCTTTCCAGCAGGTTCACATGCTCGGCCGTGCATTCGTCGATGATGATCTGGCGCACCTTGCGGTAGTCGAGCACGTGGTTGATCTCGTCGTCATGGGGCAGCAGGTCCTGCGTGCCCAGATGCAGCTCGGTGTCCACCTGGATCGGCTGGGGTCTGGATTTTTCCTGCGCCAGGATGCCCAGGCTGGCGTCAAAACGCAGCCCGGTGAGGGTGAGGATCTGGTTGCCTTGGGTGAGCATCGGGGCGCTTTCAGAGGGGGCGCTTACATCAGGGAGAAGTCGCGGTCGAACTTCATGAGGTGTTGGCCACCGTCCACCAGCAGCGTGGTGCCGGTGATGGAGGCGTTTTCCAGCGCAAATTTCACCGTGGCGGCCACATCGGCCGGTGTGGACGAGCGGCCCAGCGGGCTCAGGGTGTGCAGTGCCGCAAATTTCTCTTCGTTCAGCAAGTGGCTGGTCAGCGTGAGGCCGGGGGCCACGCCCACCACCCGCAATCGCGGTGCCAGCGCCTGCGCCAGCATGGTGTTGGCGGCTTCCAGTGCGGCCTTGGACAAGGTGTAACTCAAAAAATCGGGGTTGAGGTTCCACAGCTTCTGGTCCAGCAGATTGACCACGCAGCCCGTGCCGTCGCGCGCCAGCACGTGCGCGTGCAGCTGTTGCGCCAGCACGATGGCCGCCCCGGTGTTGCTGCGCAGGTGCCGCTCCAGGCCGCTGAAGCAGAAGCTGGCAGCGTTGTCGTGTTCAAACAGCGATGCGTTGTTGACCACGGCGTCCAATTGGCCGAATTGCGCCAGAACCCGCGGCAGCAGCGCCCGCACCGCCGCTTCGTCTTCAAAATCTGCATCAAAAGCGGCACAACCCCCCGTCAAATGGTCGCATTCAGCTACTGTATTTATAGCTTCCTGCATCGAGCCCCGGTAGTGCACGGCCACGCGCCAGCCGCTCGCGGCCAGCGCGAGCGCGATCTCACGCCCCAGCCGCCGGGCGGCGCCGGTGACCAGAACAGTGCGTGGGGCGGGCGTTGACATTCGGGGACAATCCAGGGGTGAGCACAGATCCGACTAGTTTAACGAGCCCCCTGTCCCGCCTGCTGGTGCGGGCCATTGCGCAGGCCGGCGGCTGGATCGGGTTCGACCGCTTCATGGCGCTGGTGTTGTATGCGCCCGGACTGGGTTATTACGCCAACGATTCACGCAAGTTCGGCACCATGCCGGGCGGCGTCCAGGGCGGCGGCAGCGATTTTGTCACCGCGCCCGAGCTCTCGCCGCTGTTTGGCCGCGCGCTGGCGGTGCAGGTGGGGCAGGCACTGAGCGCCACGGGCACGCGTGAGATCTGGGAGTTTGGCGCGGGCTCCGGGGCACTGGCGCTGCAACTGCTGGACACCCTGGGCGACCGGGTGGACCGTTACACCGTGGTCGAACTCTCGGCCGTGTTGCGCGAGCGCCAGCAAACGCTGCTGGCGGCGCATGCCGACAAGCTGCGCTGGGTCAGCGAACTGCCCACCACCCTGCACGGCGTGGTGGTGGGCAACGAGGTGCTGGACGCCATGCCGGTCAAGCTGCTGGTCCGCAAAGCGGGCGAATGGCACGAACGCGGGGTGGTCTGGCACGACGACCGCCCCGTGTTTGCCGACGTGTCCACGGCGCTGCGCCCGCCGCGGGACATCCCCGGCCCACACGACTACCTGACCGAAATCCACCTCCAGGCCGAAGCCTTCATGCGCACCCTGGCCGACCGGCTCAAGACCGGTGCGGCCTTCCTCGTCGACTACGGCTTTGCCGAAAGCGAGTACTACCACCCGCAGCGCCACATGGGCACGCTGATGTGCCACCAGGGGCATCGCGCCGATGGCGACCCGCTGTCGGACCTGGGCCACAAGGACATCACGGCCCACGTGAATTTCACGGGGGTGGCGCTGGCCGCGCAGGAGGCTGGCCTGCCCGTTCTGGGCTACACCACGCAGGCGCGCTTTCTGATGAACTGCGGGTTGCCGGCCTTCATGGAGACGGCGTCGACGGCCCAGCGTGCACGGGCGTTCAAGCTCGTGGCCGAGCACGAAATGGGTGAACTGTTCAAGGTGATCGCGCTGTCGCCGCAGGCCGATTTCGAGCCACTGGGTTTTGCGCAAGGCGATCGCAGCCACACGCTTTAACCCGGGTTTAAAGTCTGCCCATGATCCGCTGGTTCATCGCCATCTTTCTTGCGCTGCTGCTCATCGGCTGGCTCACCCCGTTGCTGCAGCGGCTCGGCATCGGGCGGTTGCCGGGCGACCTGCGCTTCAAGCTGTTCGGGCGCGAGTGGTTCCTGCCCATCGCCAGCACCATCCTGCTGAGCTTCGCCGCCAGCCTGATTGCCAAGCTGCTGTGAGCCCGTCATGAAAGCCTGCATCGACATCGGCGGCACCAAGGTGTCGGTCAGTCTGGCCGCCACAGGCGGCGCGTTGGCGACGCGTGCCAGGCCGTCCCTG
>JBGSNW010000456.1:0-8436 GCA_041739435.1 Burkholderiaceae bacterium | reverse complement strand
TGCCGGCATAGCTGTAGGGCAGGATGGCCTGCGGGTCGCGCTGGGCGATGGCCTGGAGCCGCGCGGCGATGTCGTCCAGCGCCGCGTCCCAGCTCACCGGCTGGAACTGGCCGCTGCCCTTGGGGCCGCTGCGCTTGAGCGGCTGCAGGATGCGTTCGGGGTGGTAGGTGCGCTCGGTGTAGCGCGAAACCTTGGTGCACAGCACGCCACCGGTGTGCGGGTGATCGGGGTTGCCCTGCACCTTGAGCGCCACCCCGTCCTGCACGGTGGTGACCAAGGCGCAGGTGTCGGGGCAGTCGTGTGGGCAGGCGCCCAGAACCTGCTGCGCCGGGCTGGAATTCAGAGGGATGTTGGCCGGAGGCATTGAAAAATCCTAACCCAGCTCGCGTGTGGCGGCCAGTTGAATCATGAACGCTTCGCAGCGGGCCAGCTGCGCCAGGCTCACGTATTCATCAGGTTGATGGGCCTGCAAAATGCTGCCGGGGCCACACACCACCGTGGGAATGCCGGCGTTCTTGAACAACCCCGCTTCGGTGCCAAACGCCACCAGGGTGGTGCCGGGCTCGCCCGAAAGGCGCTGGGCCAGGCGGGTGATGGCGTCGTCGGGCGAACCCAGGAAGCTCGGGATTTCGCAAATGGTCTCGAAGCGGAAACCGGCCTCGGGGGCGACCTTTTGCATCGCGGGCTCCAGCGCCCGTGCATGGGCCACCACCTGCGCCTGCAGGTTGGCCACGTCGGCCGTGGGCAGGTCGCGAAACTCGTAGCGGAACTCGGCGTCGCGTGGCACCACGTTGTCGGCGATGCCGCCGTGGAACTGCCCCACGCTGACGGTGGAAAACGGCACGTCAAACCCCTCGTAGCGCGGCTCGGTGCGTTCCAGGTCTTCGGCCATGTCGCGCAGGCGGCCCACCACACGTGCGGCCATCTCGATGGCGTTGACCGACTGCGGCGTCAGCGACGAGTGCGCCTCTTTGCCGCGCACACAACACCTGTAGCGGTACACGCCCTTGTGCGCGATGGCCGGCACCATGGACGTGGGCTCGCCCACCAGGCAGGCCAGCGGCCGCACTCCGGCGTCGCGCATGTCGGCGATGAGTTCCTTCACGCCGAAGCAGCCCACCTCTTCGTCATAACTCAGGGCCAGGTGGATGGCGAACGGCGCCGGGCTGTCCAGAAACTGCTGCGCGTGGGCCAGCGCGATGGCGATGAAACCCTTCATGTCGGCGCTGCCCCGGCCGTACAGGCGGCCGTCCTGCACCGTGGCGCCCAGCGGGTCGACCGACCAGTCCTGCCCATCCCAGGGCACGGTGTCGGTGTGGCCCGACAGGATGATGCCCGCAGGCTTGCCTTCGCCCAGTGTGGCGAACAGGTTGGCCTTGGAGCGGTCGGCGTTGTAGGTCAGGCGACTCTTGACGCCCAGCCGGGCCAGCGAATCGCGAACAAAATGGATCAGTTCCAGGTTGGAGCGGGCGCTGACGGTGTTGATGCGGACCAGGGTCTGGGCCAGCGCAAGGGCAGGGGGCGAAAGCATGCGTGCATTTTCACGTAAAACCCTCATTGGCACCCGACCCCGGGCATGGCTAGACTGCGGGAATGAAAATCATTGATTCCATCGTGACCGAAGCGGCTGCCATCGCCGCCATCCGCCGTGACATCCACGCCCACCCTGAACTGTGTTTCGAGGAGGTCCGGACCGCTGGCGTGGTGGCCCGGCAGCTCGAAGCCTGGGGCATTCCGGTGCACCGCGGCCTGGGCACCACGGGGCTGGTGGGCATTGTCAAGAATGGCACTTCCAGCCGTGCGGTGGGCCTGCGCGCCGACATGGACGCCCTGCCCATGCAGGAGTTCAACACCTTTGCCCACGCGAGCCGGCACAAAGGCAAGATGCACGCCTGTGGCCACGACGGCCATACGGCCATGCTGCTGGCGGCGGCGCAGCATTTTGCAAAACACCGCAACTTTGACGGCACGGTGTACCTGATCTTCCAGCCCGCCGAAGAAGGCGGAGGCGGTGCGCGCGAGATGATCGCCGACGGTCTGTTCGAGAAGTTCCCCATGGAGGCCGTGTTTGGCATGCACAACTGGCCCGGCGGCGAAGTGGGCAAATTCGCGGTCAGTCCGGGGCCGGTGATGGCGTCCAGCAACGAGTTCAGGATCACCATCCGCGGCAGGGGCAGCCATGCCGCGCTGCCACACGACGGCGTGGACCCGGTGCCCATTGCCTGCCAGATGGTGCAGGCTTTCCAGACCATCATCAGCCGCAACAAGAAGCCGATCGACGCGGGTGTGATCTCGGTGACCATGATCCACGCCGGCGAAGCCACCAACGTGGTGCCCGACAGCTGTGAACTGCAGGGCACGGTGCGCACCTTCACGCTGGAGGTGCTGGATTTGATCGAGCACCGCATGAAGCAGGTGGCCGAACACGTGTGCGCCGCACATGACGCCACCTGCGAGTTCGAGTTCGCGCGCAACTACCCGCCCACGATCAACTCGGTGGACGAAGCCGGTTTTGCGCGCCAGGTGATGGCCGACATCGTGGGGGCCGAGAACGTGCTGGTGCAAGAGCCCACCATGGGCGCCGAGGACTTTGCCTACATGCTGCAGGCCAAGCCGGGTGCCTATTGCTTCATTGCCAACGGCGATGGTTCGCACCGCGAGATGGGGCATGGCGAGGGGCCGTGCATGCTGCACAACCCGAGCTACGACTTCAACGACGACCTGATCCCGCTGGGCGCCACCTACTGGGTGCGCCTGGCCGAGCAGTGGCTGGGGCGGGCGCCCGCCTGATCAGTCGTCGAGTTCGGCCTTGGCCATGTCCACATCCAGCCGCTCCATCGCGTCCATGGGTTTGGAAGCGGCCGCCTGCTCGTAGAGCTTGGTGGCGTCCTTCATTTTCTTGTCGCCTTCGAGCATGACCAGGCCGTTGGCATATTCGACCATGGCAATGGCCGAGCCCGGGTTGAGCTTGAGCGCTTCCTGAAACAGCTTGAGTCCCGTGTCTTTCTTGGCACCGTAGGTCATGCCGCCAATCAGTGCCCCGACCTTGTCGATGACTTCGGCGTGGAACGCGGCCAGTGCGATGTGCGCGTCGGCATGTTTGGGTTGCAGCTTGATGGCTTTTTCAAGTGCCTCCTTGACCTTGCCGCCCAGGCCCTGGGCCAGGGCCTTGGCCACGCTGATGCCCTGGCTGTAGCGGCCCAGCGCATAGGCCTGCCAGTACCAGGCGTTGGCGTTCCTGGGGTCGGCGGCGGCCTGCGCGCCCGCTCGTTCAGCGACCTCCATGAACAGTTCAAGCCGGGTTTTTTCCTTCTTTTCAAGGTAGTTGGCGTAAATGGAAGTGGCCTTGTTGGCCACCGTGACACCATCGCCGCCCGCTTTCAGGCCGGCCTCTGCTGCTTTCTGGAATTCGCCGCTGTGAAACAGGGCCCAGGCGTCCAGCACCTTGGCGTCCTTGGGCAGGGGTTCCTGGTCGCCGGCATGCAGGCGTGCCCAGTGTTTCTTGACGCTGGCTGCGTCAAATGGGTAGTCACTGGTATGGGGGAAGGTGGTCCATTTGGCCATGTGTGTCTCCTTTTTTTTGCGTCAGGCGGGTGGGGAATCAGGTGGCGGGATTCTGGTAGGCGCCCACCAGACCCAGCAAATGCATTCTTTGCCCGGTTTCCAGGTAGGGTACCAGCAGGTTGAGCACATGGTGCGCGCCGCGCAGCAGTGCGAGCTGGGCGCTTTCAGGCTCCAGCGCGCGGCGTGGGTCGCGCACGTATTCGTAGCTCAGCCAGTAGGTCAGCACCACCACCATGCAGGTGGCGGTCGCCTCCACCTCGCGGGAATCGATGTGGATGGCGCCGCTGCGGCTCATGCCGTCCAGCAATGCGCGCACGGCGCGGGTCTTGTTCTTGAGCACCCACTGAAAATGGGTCTCGAGCCGCCGGTTCTTGCTGAGCAGGTCGTTGAGGTCGCGGTACAGAAAGCGGTATTGCCAGATCAGCTCGAACAGCGTGTGCATGAAGAACCAGGCGTCTTCCACGTCGCGCACGCCGTCGCTGGCGTTGAGCAGCTCGCTCAGGGCACGCTCGTAGCGGTCGAACAGGCTGTTGATCAGCTCATCCTTGGCCGGGTAGTGGTAGTACAGGTTGCCGGGGCTGATGTTGAGTTCGGCCGAAATCAGCGTCGTGGAAACATTGGGCTCGCCAAACCGGTTGAACAGGTCAAGCGTGACCTCCAGGATCCGTTCGGCGGTTCGGCGGGGAGCTTTTTTGACCATGAACGCCTGCCCTTCAAGAAAGATCGACCGGCGTCATGCGGGCGCCCTGGCCGGGGTGGCCCGTTGGCCCAGATCGTCCAGCGCGTCTTGTAGTCGGCCCATGGCCTGGCCGATGCGCGTGGTGGGTTGTGCTGGCGCCAGCAGGCGACGGGTCGGGTCGTCGAGCGCGGCATGGTTCAGCCCGATGCCGTGGCGCGCCAGTGTGGCGGCCCAGCCGGTTTTGCGCGAGCGCAGCAACTGCCGGGTCTGCTGGTAGGCGTGTTCGGCCAGCGAGCGGCGCTGGCTGTAGCTGAAGGTGTTGGCCAGATAAAGCTCGGGATCGCGGTGGTCGGGCTCGATCAGCAGGATGTCCACGTCCGGGTAGGCCTGCGCATAGTGGCGCATGCCGAGTTCCAGTCGCGAATGGATCATGGAGCGGAAGGTCTGGCTCAGCACCGCGGGCAGTCCGCCGTCGGCAATGCGGGGGATTGCGCGCTGCCCGTTGTTTTGCGCGGCGTGGCCCGTTGGATGCGGCGTGGCGTCAAACGGCACCAGTGGGTTCAGGCAGAGCATGAGGTCGATGCCCTCGTCCATGGCAATCGAGGCGTGCATGGTTTTTTTCAACGCTCCGTCAACGTAAGAGCGGTCGTCGATCGTGACCGGCGGGAACAACCCCGGCAGCGCGGAGCTGGCCTGCACCGCCCGGGAAATGGGCACATGGTCCCAGCCCGGCCGCCCGAAAGGGGCGGATTCGCCACTGTCGAGGTTGGTGGCCACCAGCGTGAGGCGCGTCTTGAGCTGGCGGAAATCGTTGGTGCGGCCCGCGCGTGAAAACAGCGCGCTCAGGCGCCGATCGACTTCGTCGCTGGCGAACACGCCTACCGGCAACGCCGGGCCCAGGTGTTCCAGCGCGCTGATGAAAGACCGCCGTTCCACCAGCAGCCGCCACAGCGCCGAAGCGGCCAGCCCGGGCAGCATGATGGCGCGCCGTGCGAACTCGCCCCAGGCTGGCACCATCAGCCAGGAAGGGTCGAAAACCTCGGGTGAATCGGGGTCGTTCTCGATGAAACCGGCGCACAGTTCGCGGGGCGTCATGCCGTTGGCCAGGCCCGCGGCGATAAAGCCGCCAGCGGACACGCCCACGTAGTGGTCCAGTTGGGTGAGGTCCAGGCCGTCGAGCGCTTCGTCGAGCGCGCACAGGGCTCCGATCTCGTAGATGGCGCCCAATGGCCCGCCACCGGCCAGGGCCAGCGCAATCCTGGGTGTTTTGCGTGAATTGGATCGGTTCATGGGCTGTCAGTGTAGAGGCCGGAGCGATGAATTCCTGCTGCGGCGCAGCAAATGCGCCGGACGAAAAAAAGGGGCCTCGTGCAGGCCCCTGTTGCCCTCACCCGAAATTCGTCCGGGTTTTTCATGCGTCAGTCGGGCTTTTTGGCCGGGGCGCGCCGGGCCACTGTTTTTTTGACCGCGGCTTTGGGTGTGGCAGCACTGCGCGGTGCTGCGGGCGCCTTGGCCGACAGTTTTTGCACACTGGCGTTGAGCGCGTCGATGCGGGCGATCAGGGCGTCCACATCCTTGGCAGACGGCACGCCCAGCTTGTTCAGCGCCTTGGCCACGCGGTCCTCAAAAATATTTTCGAGCTTGTCCCACTGGCCGGAGGCACGGGCGCTGATGTCGGTGGCCATGCTGGTCATCTTGCTGGTGGCTTCGGTGATTTTTTCTTCGGCCACAGACTGGGTCTTGCGCTGGATGGACAAGCCCTCCTTGACCAGGGCTTCAAACACCTTGCCGCCTTCTTCCTGGGCCTTGGCAAAAGCCCCCAGCCCGGCCAGCCAGATCTGTTGTGCGGATTCCTTGACCGCGCCGGTCAGGTGCGAAGGGGACTTTTTGTCAGCGCTCAGTTTTTGCAGTTTCTTGACCATGGGGGCTCCAGTCGGTTGGTGATGTCTGGCGGGCCACCGGGCCCACCGTTCGCTTGCACTCTACGCCGCGATCCGCGGCGGGAGTAGATGCGGCGTTCTAAAACGCGAGAGCGCTGACTCTAGCGCCTGCGCGGGTTTGTGCTGAACCGGACGGGCCTGTCTTTGGGCAAGAATGCCAGCTTCATTTGAAGGAGGTTTCCTCATGCAGTATTTCGTCACGGGTGCCACGGGGTTCATTGGCAAACGCCTCGTCAAGAAATTGCTCGAACGCAAGGGCGCGGTGGTGTATTTTCTGATTCGCGCCGAAAGCGCGTCCAAGGTGCCCGCGCTGCGCGAGTTCTGGGGGGCCTCGGCCGCGCGCGTGATTCCGGTGCACGGCGACCTCACCGCCAAAAAGCTGGGCGTGGCCGCGGACGACATCAAAAAACTCAAGGGCCAGATCGATCATTTCTACCACCTGGCCGCCGTCTACGACCTGGGCGCCGACGAGGCCAGCCAGATCGCCGTCAACATCGAGGGCACCCGCAACACGGTTGAATTTGCCAGGGCCATTGACGCCGGTCATTTCCATCATGTGTCGTCCATTGCCGCGGCCGGGCTGTACGAAGGCGTGTTCCGCGAGGACATGTTCGACGAGGCCGAAAACTACGAACACCCGTATTTCCTGACCAAACACGAGAGCGAAAAGATCGTCCGCAAGGAATGCAAGCTGCCCTGGACCGTGTTTCGCCCCGCCATGGTGGTGGGCGACAGCACCACCGGCGAGATGGACAAGATCGACGGCCCCTACTATTTCTTCAAGCTCATCCAGCGCATGCGCCAGCTGTTGCCGCCGTGGATGCCCGCGGTGGGGCTGGAGGGTGGGCGCGTGAACATCGTGCCGGTCGATTTTGTGGTGAACGCCCTGGACCACATCAGCCACAAGACGGCCATCGCCAAAAAATGCTTCCACCTCGTGGACCCCACCGGCTACCGCGTGGGCGACGTGCTCGACATCTTCGGCAAGGCCGCGCATGCGCCCAAGATGAACGTGTTTGTCAACGCGGCGCTGCTGGGCTTCATTCCCAAGGCCGTCAAGAAGGGCTTGATGGCGCTGGCGCCCGTGCGGCGCATCCGCAATGCCATCCTCAAGGACCTGGGCCTGCCCGAGGACATGCTGACCTTCGTCAACTACCCCACGCGCTTTGACTGCCGCGACACACTGGCCTTGCTCAAGGGCTCGGGCATTGCCTGCCCCAACCTGCACGACTACGCCTGGCGGCTGTGGGACTACTGGGAGCGCCACCTCGACCCCGATCTGCACATCGACCGCTCGCTGCGCGGCACCGTGGCCGGCAAGGTGGTGCTGGTCACCGGGGGATCGTCGGGCATTGGCCTGGCCGCGGCGCACAAGTTTGCCGAGGCCGGCGCCACCACCATCATCTGCGGCCGCGACCAGGACAAGCTGGACGAGGCCTGCGCCGAGGCCAAGGCCAAGGGGTACGCGTTCATTGCCTACGCCGCCGACATTGCCGACATGACCGATTGCGACCGCTTCACGCAGCTGCTGGCGACCAACCATGGCGGCGTTGATTTCCTCATCAACAACGCAGGCCGCTCGATCCGCCGCGCCATCGAGTCCAGCTACGACCGCTTTCACGACTTTGAACGCACCATGCAGCTCAACTACTTTGGCTGCCTGCGCGTCACCATGGGCTTGCTGCCGGGCATGGCCGCCAAAAGGCGTGGCCACGTGGTCAACATCAGCTCGATTGGCGTGCTGACCAACGCGCCGCGTTTTTCGGCCTATGTGGCCTCCAAGGCCGCGCTCGATGCCTGGACGCGTTGTGCCTCCAGCGAATTTGCCGACGTGGGCATCAGCTTCACCACCATCAACATGCCGCTGGTGCGCACGCCCATGATCGCGCCCACCAATCTCTACAACAACGTGCCCACGCTGTCGCCCGAACAGGCGGCCGACATGGTGGCGCAGGCCTGCATCTTCAAGCCCGTGCGCATTGCCACCCGCCTGGGTATTGCCGGGCATGTGTTGCATGCGCTGTTGCCGCGTGTGGCGCAAATTGCCATGAACACCAGCTTCCGGATGTTCCCGGACTCATCGGCGGCCAAGGGCGACAAGGCGGCCAAGCCGCAACTGTCGGCCGAGGCGATTGCCATGCAGCAGATGATGCGCGGCATTCACTTCTGAACCCCATGGCGGGTCAGCGGCGGCCCACGCGCTCCAGGTGGGCGCGCAGGCCGGCCGCCAGTTCGGGGTTGGCCAGCGCCAGG
>JBGSNW010000449.1:0-1849 GCA_041739435.1 Burkholderiaceae bacterium | reverse complement strand
GCCCGGCGCAGGCGCAACGTTCAGGTCTGCGAGGGTGGCGCCGCCGTTGACGCCGCCCTGGCTGCGTTGGCCGAGCCACCCTGCAGCACGGCCAGGAGGCTGCGCCAGGACTCATAGCCGTATTGCGGATCGGCGTCCAGGTGCTTGGATTCGAGAAACTTCATCGTCCCCTGAATCGACTGGATGTAGTTGACGGACCGCGACGCAAACTGCGCCTGCTCTTCGCTGGACAACGGAACGAACTCCCCGTTGGCGCCCATCCGCCCCAGGGGCATGCCGATCGTCTGCAGCATGCGCGCCTGGGTGATGTCGATTTTCCCGGACCGCCATAACTCTTCCGACACGCCCTTCATCTCGCTGGGCGTCATGTGCTCGTAGTCTCTGCCCGACGCCTCGCTGGCCGAAGCCAGCGCGGTCCGGGCCGCCTCGGACAGCGTGACCACGGACGAGTCTGCCGACGCGGTTGCGCCTGCGGCCCTGGCGGTTGGTGGTGCCGCGGCGGCGGCCGTGCGCCCGACGTACGTGGCCGCGTTCAGCGTACCGATCTGCATGCTTTCTCCTTCTCCAGCTTGCGCTGCCTCTGTTTTTGGAACGATGAGTCTAAAACTCGGCAACTCCCCGGGGCTCCGAAAAAAGAAGGACTTGTCGCCCCCATATCGCGCGTGCTCTCCGCGCGGCCGACCCGAGCGCGGCCGGGCGGTGCGCCGTGTTGAAGCCGGGCCTGGTGGCCTGCCGTTTTTGCACAGCCTCGTTAGGCATCACGCCTTCTACCCTGAGCAAGTGCGATATGCGAGGGATTGATGCCGCGATCTCAAGTCAATTGGGCGAGCCAGTTTGGCGCGGCGCGATCGGCGTTCGACTGCTTGTCCTCATACGCTGACCCGTCACGAGTGATCGCCAACAGCTTGTCAGCAGGAGCAGCCCTCGCTCGCTGCGCGAGAGATTGAAGACGGGCTGGGGGAGAGCCGATCAATTTTTCGAATGCGAACTTCGTGACGTCATAGGTCGAGCAGGCGTGGCAGTAGACGCGTGCCCTGTTTCCATGATCAATGGCGCTCGCGTGAGCTTCCGTCTTGCATAGGGGACACTTGCATTGACTGACGGGCATCGTTCGCTCCATAAATTGCGCCTGCGGCGAATGAGCCAAGATGTTGCCATGCTTGTCACGTGAGTGGCAGGAGGGGAGCGCTTGCCATGATCCTCGTGCAGAGCCGGAGCCCAAGGGGATGTGGCGGCCACGTTCGCGGGGGCTTGTGAGGCCTAACATGCGCATAGGCTGTACTTTCTGGAGATGCCATGGATGTCAACACCGCCAGCCCGCGCAAGCGCCCCGTCAACGTCAGCCTCAATGAAAACCTGGTCGAACAGGCGCGCGCATACACCGGCAATCTCTCGGCCACCCTGGACGCGCCGTTGGCCGGTTTTGTGGCGCAGCAGCAGCAGGCCGGGCGCATGCACCAGCAATGGGCCGACGCCTGCGCTGCCGACTGGAACCGCCTGGACGAAACCCAGGGCTCGTTTGCCGACGCGCACAACACGCTCTGATGGCGCAGGTCTCTGGCCACGCAAGGCCAGGCCATCACCGATGCCCTGGACGAACTGCTGACGCGATCCTGGGGGTTGAGGGGCGGCGAGTGTCGGGCCATCCTGCAAAAAAACAGCGGCGCTGCTAAGCTTTGCGACCAAACGCCGCAGGCGGCTGTGGGCGCGGTGAACATCCCAAGGAGACACACGATGCAACAAGGTTTCTTTCTGCGCTGCCTGGCCGGGCTGACCGTGAGCCTGGTGGCGGGCTGCGCCAGCCTCACGGCCAGCGGCCCCGGCGCCACCGTGGACCGGGCCGTGGCCG
>JBGSNW010000400.1:0-2460 GCA_041739435.1 Burkholderiaceae bacterium | reverse complement strand
CAGGCCACCCGGGCTGGCGCAGCGGTGTCGCGCCGCCGTCACGCCGTCGCCCACCTTGATCGCGTGCCCGCCCATGCGCTGAACCATCTCAAAGCCGGCTTCGTCGGTGACGTCGTCGCCGGCAAATACCGGCAAGCGGCCCGCAAAGGGCGCTTCGGCCATGAAGGCGGCGATGGCCCGCCCTTTTCCCACAGAGTCGGATTTGACCTCCACAACCGCCTTGCCGCGTTGCAATTGGAGCCCCGGCGCGTGGGCGATCGCCGCACCCATGACTTCCAGGCAGCGTGCCTCCAGGTGGAGCGCCTGGCGGTAGTGCAGCGCGAGCGATGTGCGTTTGCGTTCAACCAGGAGATGGGGGTGTTTCTCCGCCAACGCACAAGCGGCCACCAGTGCCGGACCGAGATCGGGCGCGGCGTGGACATGCTCGGTGCCGTCGGCGCTGCGGCGCAGCGCACCGTGTTCGAAGGCGGCGCTCAGACGCAGCGGTGCCAGCCACGGATCAATGTCCGCGGCGGTGCGGCCGGTGACGATGGCAACGGCGCCCCCCAGGCGCGTTTGCAGGGCCTGGAGCAGCGCCACGAGGTCGTGCGGAATCACCACCGCATCGGGTCGATGCGCCAAATCCGCGAGCGTTCCGTCGAAATCCAGAAACAGTGCCGACCGTTCATTGAGGTTGGGCAGCGGTGTCATCAAGCCTCTACCGTAACAGACCCGGTTGGCCGTTGTCACGTGATGCGCCTTGTTCCTGACCTTGGCGGTGCGGAACCCACCCCGGACTTGACGAACGCCGTCAACGGCTGTCGAGAAGCGGGAAGCCCGGCTCGGCGACCCTCATCGCCGCCACCGCAGCCACCCGCGCGTGATGGATCATTTCACCTACTTTTTGGCCTTTGGCCCCCGCCAACAGGGCTTTTTCTGCTATTTCATGTGTAGCAACCGATTGCGCTGCGGTGAGTGCCCGGCGCAGCCGCCCGCGCTGTGGGTAGGCGCTGTCGTGCAGGCCCAGGCGGCCGCGGGCGTCGCATTCGCAGGCCAGCAATACCTCTTCGAACCGTGCGGGTTTGCGAAACGCATCACAGCGTTCGAGCAGTCGCACCAGGGCCGCGGCGCCGAAGTCGCCACTGCGGTGGACGTTGCCGTGTTCTCGCGCCACCACGTCGGCGAGTTCGCGGCATTCGACCGGCACGCGAAGGCGTTCGCACAGGCCTCGGAGCAGTTTTGCGCTGCGCTCTTCATGGCCGAGGTGCCGCGGCAGCACGTCGGCGGGCGTGGTGCCCTTGCCAAGGTCGTGGCCCAGGCAGGCGAATCGCACGGGCAGCGAGGCGCCAAGCCGCGCGCTCATGTCCAGCACCATCATCAGGTGCACGCCGGTGTCGATTTCCGGGTGGTATTCGGCGCGCTGCGGAACCCCCCACAGGCGTGCCACCTCGGGCAACAGCACCTGCAGGGCGCCGCAGTCGCGCAGCACTTCGAACATGCGGCTGGGCTGCTGCTCCATGAGGCCGCGCGTCAGCTCCTGCCACACGCGCTCGGCCACCAGGTGGTCGGCCTCGCCGTCGGCCACCATCGCGCGCATCAGCGCCATGGTTTCCGGGGCGACGGAAAAGTCGGTGAAACGGGCCGCGAAACGCGCCACGCGCAGGATGCGCACCGGGTCTTCACGGAACGCGTCGGTCACATGGCGCAGCAACCGGCGGTCCAGGTCTTTTTGCCCGGAATATGGATCAATAATGGCTTTAGCCCCCGTGGAATCGTGATAACTTGCTATTGAATTAATAGTCAAATCGCGTCGCGCCAGATCTTCTTCGAGCGTGACGTCGGGCGCCGCATGGACCACAAAGCCGCGGTATCCGCGCGCGGTGTTGCGCTCGGTGCGGGCCAGTGCGTACTCCTCACGGGTTTCGGGGTGCAGGAAGACCGGAAAGTCGCGGCCCACCGGCAGGTAGCCCAGTGCCGTCATGGCCTCGGGCGTGGCGCCCACCACGACCCAGTCGCGGTCCTTGACGGGCAGGCCCAGCAACCCGTCTCTTACCGCACCGCCCACCATGTAAATCTGCATGGTTTCAAGTGTAGGCCAGCGACGGGCGCGCGGGTGCTCAGCGTTGCAGGCGGTAGGGCTCTTCAAAGTCCCGGAAATCGTGCTCGGCCAGGGCGCCGTCGATCCAGTCCTTGACGCCGGGCAGGGCGCTCACACGGGCGATGTAACCGGCAATGGCCGCGGGCACGGGCAGGGCGTAGGTTTTGAGGCGCATGCACACCGGTGCGAAGTAGGCGTCGGCTATCGAGAACGGGCCGAACAGGAAGCCACCCGTGCCGTGTTCGGCCAGCAGGCCGGTCCACATGGCGACGATTCGCTGCACGTCGGCACGCACGGCGGGCTTGTCGCGCCAGGCCAGCGCGCCCACCTCGGGCAGATCGGCTTCGATGTTCATGGGGCAGGCGCTGCGCAGGGCGGCAAAG
>JBGSNW010000386.1:0-2796 GCA_041739435.1 Burkholderiaceae bacterium | reverse complement strand
GGGCCAGACCCTGCGCGACCACCTGCGCCAGGCCAAGGCGCTGCTGGCCCAGGCGGGCTGGACCTACCGTGACGGCGCGCTGCGCAACTCCAAGGACGAGCCCCTGACCATCGAGTTCCTGGACAACTCAGGCTCCATGGGCCGGGTGGTGACGCCCTACGCCAAGAACCTCGAAAAGCTGGGCATCCAGGTCAACTACAAGGTGGTCGACTTCGCCATCCTGCAAAAGCGCATGGATGTGTTCGACTTTGAAATCATCAGCAACCGCACGGTCGGCAACGAGGCCCCCGGCACCGAGTTGCTGGAGCGCTTTGGTTCCAGGGCGGCCGACATTGAAGGCTCGGGCAACGTCATCGGCATCAAGGACCCGGCCGTGGACGCCTTGCTGGACAAGGTCATTTCGGCCCAGACCCGGCCCGATCTGGTGGCCCGCCTGCGCGCGCTCGACCGCGTGCTGCGCTTCGGTCACTACACCGTGCCGCACTGGTACGGCGGCGTGCACCGGGTGGCCTACCGCGCCGGGCGGTTCGAGCAACCCGCCATCACGCCGCGCTACTACCAGCCCGAAACCTGGATCACCTCCACCTGGTGGGGCAGTGCCGCCAACATCGCCGCCTTCAAGGCCGCCAACGCAACGGTTGCGCCCTGACATGCTGGCCTACATCCTCAAACGCCTGCTGCTGATGATCCCCACGCTGTTCGGCGTGCTGCTGCTCACCTTCGTCGTGGTCCAGTTTGTGCCGGGTGGGCCAGTGGAGCAGATGGTGGCCCAGCTGCAGGGGCGTGACACGGGGGGCGAGGGCGCCGCCGCGTCGGGTGCAGGCTACCGTGGGCGCCAGGGCGTGGACGCCAAGCGGATTGAGGAAATCCGGCAGCTCTACGGCTTTGACAAACCCGCCCACGAACGTTTTGTACAGATGCTGGGCCAGTTTGCGCGGTTCGACCTGGGCCAGAGTTTTTTCTACCCCAAGGACGTGTGGTCGCTGGTCAAGGAAAAGCTGCCCGTGTCCATCAGCCTCGGGCTGTGGACGTTCTTTTTGAGTTATCTGATCTCGATCCCGCTTGGCATCGCCAAGGCCGTGCGCGCGGGAACGCGGTTTGACACGCTGACCAGCCTGGTCGTTCTTGTGGGTTATGCGATTCCGGGCTTCGTGCTGGGCGTGGCGCTGCTGGTGATTTTTGGCGGGCAGCTTCAATGGTTTCCGCTGCGCGGCCTGACCTCCAGCAACTGGGAGCAGCTCAGCTGGGGGGCGAAGGTGGTGGACTACCTGTGGCATATCACCCTGCCCATCACCGCCAGCGTGCTGGGCGCGTTTGCCGTGACCACCATGCTGACCAAAAACGCGTTCCTGGAGGAAATCCGCAAGCAGTACGTGCTGACCGCCCGCGCCAAGGGCCTGGGCGAGCGCAAGGTGTTGTGGAAACACGTGTTCCGCAACGCGCTGATTCCGATCGTCACCGGTTTCCCGGCGGCGTTCATTGGCGCGTTCTTTGCGGGCTCGCTGCTGATCGAAACCTTGTTCTCGCTCGACGGGCTGGGCCTGCTCAGCTACGAAAGCGTGATCCGGCGCGACTATCCCGTCGTGCTGGGCACGCTGTACCTGTTCACGCTGATCGGTCTGGTGACCAAACTGATCTCCGACCTGGCCTACGTGTGGGTGGACCCCCGCGTGAAGTTCGACTGATGGCGGCGGTTTCACTTTCTCCGTCGCAGCGGGCCTGGCAACGCTTCAGGCGCAACCGGCTGGGCTTCTGGAGCCTGGTCGTTTTTTGCACCCTGTTCGTGTTGAGCCTGGGCGCCGAGCTGATCTCCAACGACAAGCCGCTGATCGCCCGCTACAACGGCCAGTGGCATGTGCCCATTCTCAAGAGCGTGCCCGAGACCGTGTTTGGCGGCGACTTTCAAACCCCCACCGATTACCTCGACCCGTTCATCCAGCAGCAGTTTGCCAGGCCGGGCAACTTTGCGATCTATCCGCCCAACCCCTACCACCACGGCACCATCAACTACTTTGCCAAGGAACCCAATCCGTCCGGGCCGTCGGCCGACAACTGGCTGGGCACCGACGACCGCGGGCGCGATGTGGTGGCGCGGCTCATCTACGGCTTTCGCATCTCGGTGCTGTTTGCGTTGGCGCTCACCGTGATCGGAGTTCTGCTGGGCATCGTCACCGGCGCGATCCAGGGGTTTTTCGGCGGCAAGACCGATCTGGCGTTCCAGCGCTTCATTGAAATCTGGGGTTCGATGCCCGAGCTGTACCTGCTCATCATTTTTGCCGCCGTGTTCGACCCGAGCGTGGGGCTGCTGCTGGTGCTGCTGAGCCTGTTGGGCGGGATGGGGCTGTCGGATTACGTGCGCGCCGAGTTCCTGCGCAACCGCCAGCTGGATTACGTGCGCGCGGCGCGGGCCATGGGCCTGCCCAATGGGCAGATCATCTGGCGCCACATCCTGCCCAACAGCCTGACGCCCGTGGTGACCTTCCTGCCGTTTCGCATGAGCGCGGCCATCCTGGCGCTGACCTCGCTCGATTTTCTGGGCCTGGGCGTGCCGCCGGGCACACCGTCGCTGGGCGAATTGCTGGCGCAGGGCAAGAACAACATCGACGCGTGGTGGATTTCGTTGTCCACCTTCGCCGTGCTGGTCGTCACGCTGCTGCTGCTGACCTTCATGGGCGATGCGCTGCGCGATGCGCTGGACCCGCGAAAGGCCGATCAATGAACGCCCCGACGAAGGCGCCGCTCCTCGACGTGCGCGGTTTGCATGTGGGTTTTGGTGGTCGCGATGTGGTGCACGGC
>JBGSNW010000103.1:0-8975 GCA_041739435.1 Burkholderiaceae bacterium | reverse complement strand
GATGTTCAGGCGGTCGGCGTCGGCCGCGCGCAAGGCCAGCGCGTAGCCATCGTTGAACCCCAATGGAATGGCCACGCCCAGGCCCAGAGGCGCCAGCGCGCGCTGCAGGGCGTCCAGCGGCAGGGGTTGGGGGCTTTTGAGGATTTCCAGGCTGATGGTGCCGGCGTATTCAGGGTACAGGTCAATGCTGCCAGCGCGCAGCGCCTCGTAAACAATGGCGGTGTTGCCCAGGCCCTGCAGTACCGTTGGCGGTGCGGGCAGTTGCGGCGACGCCGTCTGCGCCAGCACCTGGGCCAGGATGTACGACTCGGTGAACCGCTTGGAGCCCACGCGCAAGGTGTCCTCGTCCGCATGGGCCGGGCCGAGGGCCATCAGGGTGGCCCATGCCAACCCCAGGCCATGGCACGTGAACCACCGCCACGCCAGCCACCGGCGCAGCAGTGACGGGGCGTTGAAAGCAGGCGGGCCGTTCATGCCCCGAGTATCCGACGGAACGCCGGGCCGCGTCGGGGGTGCCGCCACCGGATAGGCATTTCCGGCTGCGCCCCGGATATTTGAATCAAATTGGCCATCAGCCCCCGTCAAATGGACATACCTTGCTTCTTTATTTATAGTTTTCAGGCATGACTTCAACCGGATCGACCGACCTTTGCGCGGCCCCGAACAGCCGCCCGCGCGCGGCCTGCGTGATGGCCACGACGCAGGGGTGCTTGATGCGCCGCTCCACCGAAATGGCGTGGAAGTGCTCCACCAGTTCGTCGCTGCGGCCGATCACGCTGACGCCATAGTGCGCCTCCACCTCGGCCTCCAGAACGCGTGGCGCCATGAAGACGCCGCGGCCTTCACGGCCAAAGGCGTTCATGAGGGCGCCGTCGTCAAATTCGCCCACGATGCGCGGGTGCAGGTTATGCCGCGTGAGCCAGCTCTCGAATTGCTGGCGCACCGACGATGCCGCGCCCTGGATCAACATGGGCGCACCGTTCAGACATCGGGGGAACGGCCCCTGGATCGCGGGCCGCAACGACGGCGCACACAAAAAGCTCACCGGGCTGGCCCCCAGCGGGTGGTTGAAAGCCTTGACGCTCATGCGCCGGGGCATGGGCTCGTCGGCAATCACCAGATCAAGCCGGTGCACGGCCAGCTGGGCCAGCAGATCGGGCAACTTGCCTTCGTGGCCGATCATGCGGACCGGCTCCGCCATCTGGAGCGCAGGTTCGAGCAGCCGGTATGCCACGGATTTGGCCACCGAATCGGCCACGCCCACACGAAACTCCAGCGCGCGGCGGTCCCCGCCGGCCTGTTTGACGGCGCTTTCCAGCTCGGTCCCCAGTGCAAAGATCTCGTCGGCATAACCCAGCGCCACACGCCCTTCTTCCGTCAGGGCCAGCTGGCGACCACTTTTGCGGAACAAACGATGCCCCAGGGAGTCCTCCAGTAACTTGATCTGTCCGGACAGCGTCTGGGGCGTGGTGTGCAGTTGCTCGCCCGCCCGCATGATGCCGCCCGCCCGGGCGGTCACCCAGAAATAGTGAAGGTGTTTGTAGTTCATGCCGGTCCCGTATGCTTCATGGCGCTCAATTGTTCGTTTTTTTCGAAGTAAAAAACTTTTAAATACGAATTTACTCGAAGTGTTGGCGACCGTACATTGAAGTTTGGCGCATCCGGTGCAATATGCAGCAGAACCGGGTGTATTTGTTTCACCCTGACGCTTGAGGAGAATTTCATGCGACTGACCACCCAAGGCCGCTTTGCAGTGGCCGCCATGCTGGACATCGCGCTGCGCGCGCGCAGCGGCCCCGTGGCGCTGGCCGCCATCAGCGCCCGGCAAAAGGTTTCGGTGTCCTATCTGGAGCAGATGTTCAGCAAACTGCGCCGCAGCGGCCTGGTGGAAAGCACCCGCGGCCCCGGCGGCGGCTATTCGCTGGGGCGCAATGCCGAAATCATCTCGGTGGCCGACATCATTGCCGCCATCGAACAGCCCAGTGGCCTGTCCCATACCAGCGAAGCGGCCGAATCCGAAGCAGCGCTGGGCGACCTGTCCATGACGGCCGACCTGTGGGCCGCCCTGAACGCCCGCATGATGGTCCACCTGCAAGGCATTTCGCTGCGCAGTCTGGTGAACAAACAGCTGGCCAAAGGGGTCCGCGTGGACACCGCGCCCGCCAAGGCCAAGCATGCGGTTTACGCCAAGCCCCCGGCCCCGCGCATTCCGCGCGACGTGCCCAACTCGGTGTTCGCGCTGGGTTCGCGGATGATCACGGCGCGCTGATACCCGATCCCATCAGGGACCAGAAATGGCGTATGCCAACTCGGCATGTGCGGGGAAACGAAGGCAAAAAGTGATTCGTCCATTCCCGGATGAAACCGATGCCGTGCCGCCGTGCGCCACCATGATGGCCCGGGTAATGGACAGCCCCAGACCCGTGCCGTCCGATTCCGGATGCGCACGCGACTTGTCCACCCGGTAAAACCGGTCGAACAACCGGGGCAGTTGGGCGACGTCGATCGGCGCCCCCGCATTGGACACGCACAAGGCAGTCGCGCCTTCGACCTGCGCAATCGTGACCTCGACCGCCGATTCCGCGGGCGCATGCCGCACCGCATTCGACAACAGGTTGCTGATGGCCCGCCGGATCATCAGGTGATCGCCCGCCACATTGGCGCGGCCGCTCAGGCGCAGGTGAACGCCCTTCTCGTCGGCCACGGCGTCATAAAAATCGAACAAGGCCTGTACTTCGCGTTCCAATGAAATGGCCTCCCGGTGCGGCAGCGCCAGGCCGTGTTCGGTCTTGGCCAGAAACAGCATGTCGGACACCATGCGCGCCAGCCGCTGGAACTCCTCGGCGTTGGAGGCAAGAATCTCCCGGTAGGCTGCGGCATCACGCTGTTGCGCCAACGACACCTGGGTTTGCGTCAACAAATTGCTGATGGGCGTTCTCAGCTCATGCGCCAGGTCACCGGAGAACTCCAGCAGCCGGGAGAAATCCGTTTCCAACCGCTCCAGCATGGTGTTGAGACTCTGGGCCAGATCGGCCATCTCCACAGGAACGGCATCGACCGGCATGCGCTGGTCGAGCTTGTGCGCGGTCACCACCATGGCGCGCTCCTTCATGATGCGCAAGGGCGCCAGCCCGCTGCGTGCGGCCCACCAACCCAGCATCCCGCTGAGCAGGGTGGCCGCCAACAGATAGAGCACCAGCGTCTGGAGCAGGTCGGCCATGAAGTGCGTGTGATGCAGCGTGTCCAGCGCAACCAGCAGGCGCATTTTTTGCCCCTCGTTGACCAGGCTTCCCGGTGCCGTCGGCCCGTCCAGCTCCAGGCTGATCCCGCGCAACTGCCGGGTGCCATCACGCCAGTCGAAGGGGGTGGTCGAGGTCTCGGACGCAGCCAGCCCGTCTGGAAACAAAATGCCGTCGCCGCCGTACACGGTCTCGCCATCGCCACGCCTCAACTGGAGGTGCAGGTCGTGATGGCTTTCCCGCAACTCATCCAATCGCGAAACCAGCAACTGCGCCTGCGGTGTTTCCGTGATGAACTTCTGAACCAACTGGGCTTTGTCTTGCAGGTAAATGCGATCAAGATCAATGAAGTGCCGGTGGGTTGCCAGCGCCATCAACACGCCCAGGCCCGACAAAACCACGGCCGACACCAGCGTGTAGAAAACGGTCAACCGCGCCGTCAGCGTCAGGCGTGCCAGCATCAGCGGGATCCCGGCAGTTCCAGCACGTAGCCCATGCCCCGCACCGTCTGCAACAAGCGCGATTCAAAGCCCTCGTCCATCTTGGCCCGCAGCCGCCGGATCGCGACCTCGATCACATTGGTATCGCTGTCGAAGTTCATGTCCCACACCTGGGATGCGATCAGCGAGCGCGGCAAGACCTCCCCCTGTCGGCGCATCAGCAACTCCAGCAGGCCAAACTCCTTGGCCGTCAGGTCAATCCGGCGCCCGGCCCGGGTGACGCGGCGGCGCAGCAGGTCGAGCTCCAGATCGGCAACCTTCAGGGTGGTGACCTCAATGCCCGTTCGACCGCGCCGCAGGATGGTGCGCACCCGGGCCAGCAGTTCGGAGAACGAAAACGGCTTGACCAGGTAATCGTCGGCGCCCAACTCCAGGCCCCTGACGCGGTCTTCCACCTGGTCGCGTGCCGTCAAAAATAGCACCGGCACATCCCGTCCGCGTTCGCGCAGGTTTTTCAAAATTTGCCAGCCGTCCATGCCCGGGAGCATGACATCCAGAATCACCAGGTCGTGGTCCCCCTCAAGGCCGTGATGCAGTCCGTCGACGCCATCGGTGGCCAGGTCGACGACGAATCCCGCTTCGCGCAACCCCTGACGCAGGTAGTCGCCCGTTTTCGGCTCATCTTCAACGATCAGAATTTTCACAGCGGGTCTCCGGAACACGATTTTCGTCGCTGGCGGCCCGCCAGAACCGAAGCTGACAACTTTGTAATCTGCACGACAGCTTGCCGACGGCGTCCCCTCCGCAAACTCCGGTGTGCTTGATTCACATCCAAGGAGCCAGAGCCGTGCGCTTTCAATTTCACCCGCGAGCCGCCTGGCAGGCGTTGATGGCCAGTCTGGCGGTGCTGCCATTCGCCTTGTTGGCACAGACCACACCGGCCGCCGCGGACCCGACCTGGCGAGACGCCAACGACGCCGTGGGCCAGTATCCACGTGGCCACGCGGATGTTCTCAAGTGGGAAAACAACAACCTGCCGCCCCCGACCGCAGCCCCCGAGTTGCCTCCTGACAGTCTCGCACTGCGGACGCCCGGAGCGGCGATTCGCCAGGCCTGGCTCGCGCACCCGGATCTGGTCTCGCCGTTGCAGCGCCTCGGACCGGCCAATGTTGACCTCATTGCCTCCGGCGAGTGGTCGAAGCTGGACCCACGTCTGCTGCGCAACGTTGACGACATCGACGAAGTCCTGCGTGTGGCCGTGCAGGGCAAAACCGCCTGGCTGGAGGCGGTCGCCGCGCGGCAGGTCTTGCAGCACCATCGTGAAGCACTGGAAGCCACCGACGCGGCCGCGGAACTGGGCCAACGCATGGTGCGCGTCGGCAACTGGAGCCCACTGCAACAGACCCAGACGCAACTGGCGCGGTTGTCAGCGCAGGCGAATCTCCGGCGCGCCCAATACGCCGCTGCGCAGGCGCAGGCGCGTCTTCTCAAGACCTTGCGGTTGACGGGTGTTCACGCCAGCGTGGCGCTCGCGGACAAACTGCCCGACGTGCCCGCACGAGCGATGGCACCCGACGAATGGCAACCGCGAATCACACAGGTGCAGGCCCAGTTGTCCCGCACCGGAAGAATGCACAACCAGGCCAACCTCGCACTGGCGAGCGAGGCCTACCAGGCCAGCCACGCGCTGGCCCGAGGCGCCCGGGACGAAGTCCTGAAAATTCGCGAATTCATCGCCGACGAAACGGTGCTGCATTACAACGGCATGCTCAAAAGCGTGTGGGACCTGCTGGACGAGGTTCGCACCCGGTCGCAGGCAACGGTCGATGCCATCGCCGCCCAGCGCGACTACTGGATTGCCGAGACCGATCTGCAATGGGTGCTGCAAGGCGGCACTCCCGGGAATTTTGTCGTCTTGGGCAGCGGCGGGGCTGGTGAGGCCAGCGCCGCGGCCGGTCATTGAAGGAACCTCTGATGAACCTCACCCACTCCAGACGAAAATTTTTTGCGGGCGCGGCGGCATCGGTCGCGGGGCTGACGGTGGCGCGTTCGGCACTGGCTGCGTTGCCCGAGCCGGTTATCCAGACATCGGTCGAAACCGCCCCGCCGCTGATTCCGGCCACGGGGCGGCCGTACAACCCGGTCGTCAGCTCAACGGCTGGACCCTTCCCTGGCGCATGAACAATGGCGTCAAGGAGTTTCACCTGATCGCCGAGCCGGTCGTGCGTGAAGTGGCGCCCGATTTCAAGGTCAACATGTGGGGTTACAACGGTCAAAGCCCCGGGCCCACCATCGAAGTGGTCGAAGGCGACCGGGTCCGGATTTTCGTCACCAACAAGTTGCCCGAGCACACCACCGTCCACTGGCATGGCCAACGCCTGCCCAGTGGCATGGACGGCGTCGGCGGGCTCACCCAGCCCGCCATCCCCGCTGGCAAGACCTTTGTGTACGAGTTCGAGGCGCGCCGACCGGGCACCTTCATGTACCACCCGCATGCCGATGAAATGGTGCAGATGGCCATGGGCATGATGGGCATGTGGGTCACCCACCCCAAAACCAGGCATCCGCACATCAGCGACGTGGACCGGGATTTCTGCTTTCTGCTCAATGCCTTCGACGTGGAACCCGGAACCAAAACGCCCAAGGTCAACACCATGACCGATTTCAACATCTGGTGCTGGAACAGCCGGGTGTTTCCTGCGATCGACACCTTGAACGTCCGCAAGAACGACCGCGTCCGCATCCGCATCGGCAACCTCACCATGACCAACCACCCGATCCACCTGCATGGCCATGAATTTCTGGTGACCGGCACCGATGGCGGCCCGACCCCGCCCGGCACCCGCTGGTACGAGGTCACCACCGACGTGGCAGTGGGACAGATGCGGCAGATTGAATTGATCGCGGACGAGGAAGGTGACTGGGCCATGCACTGCCACAAGAGCCACCACACCATGAACGCCATGGGCCATGCCGTGCCCACCATGATCGGTGTGGACCACCGCGGCCTGATCCGGAAAATCCAGAAAGTCGCACCCGACTACATGCTGATGGGCGAGCGTGGCATGGCCGACATGGGCGCCATGCAAATGCCCATCCCCGACAACACGGCACCCATGATGACCGGCACCGGCCAGTTTGGCCCGTTGGAGATGGGCGGCATGTTCAGCGTCTTCAAGGTCAGAAAAGACCAGAAACCGGGCGACTACAGCGACCCCGGGCCTTACAAATTTCCACCGGGCACCGTGGCACGGGAATACACGGGGCCGCTGGCGGCGCCCGCCCGAACTTCAACCGACGACCACCACGCCAACGCGCGCGCCCCGCAAACGAAGCCGACAGAAACCATTTTGAACGCGCGCAAACCGTCTTCCCACGCAAGCCACTGAGACGGTCGCTCTTCCGTATCCCTACCATTACGTCACCCAACTTCAGGAACTCATCTGATGAAACCGCCCCAGGCCAGAATTTCCGCTTTGATTTTTTCAATGCTGCTCGCAGCTTCGACCGTGGCAACAGCCTCCGGAAAACACGCTGGAGGACATGACGAATCTCCCATTGGACAACCCGGCGTGGCCGCCAAAGTTGCACGCACGATCCATATCGACATGACCGACAACATGCGTTTCACACCGTCAAGCATTTCCGTCAAGAAGGGCGAAACGATCCGGTTTGTTTTGAAGAATTCCGGCCAGCTCGAACATGAGTTCAGCCTGGGAACGCCCCAGGAACTGAAAGAACATTACGAACTCATGAAAAAGCATCCCGGCATGGAGCATGACGAGCCGAACAAGATTTCACTGACCTCCGGCAAGCAGGGTGAAGTGATCTGGAAATTCACCAAGGCAGGGCCGGTCGACTTTGCATGCCTGCATCCGGGTCACTATGACGCGGGCATGAAAGGTCAGGTCAAGGTGAACGCCCGGTAATGTATTCACCCTTCTCCCATGTCTCCATCCGTTCAACACCATTCATCAAGGACCACACCATGAAAAAAATCCAAACCACCCTGGCAGCAACCGCGATCTTGCTGACCCTTTGGGCCACCGTACCTGCTTTCGCGCAAACCCCCATGGTGCAGGGGAAAGCGGGAATGCGCCAGGCCCCTGCCATGACCGACGGCGAGGTGCGCAAAGTGGACAAGGAAGCTGGAAAGATCACCCTGCGCCATGGCGACATCAAGCACATGGACATGCCGGGCATGACCATGGTCTTCGTGGCCAAGGACAAATCCATGCTGGACAAGGTTCAGGTCGGTGACAAGGTGCGATTCATGGTGATGGACGACCAGGGGAAGATGGTCGTGACCGACATCCAGCCCGCCAGGTAATCCATCACCTACTGACCGCGCTCGACGCGCACGTCAGAAAAATACGCGACGCTCCGGGCCCCGGTCGCGTCGGTGTCGCAAAACAGGGCCACCTCCAGCAGGCTCACGCCTTGCGGGTTGCCCCATTGCTGCTGGTACAGCGCGCGCAGATCGACCCGCTCGTCATGCCAGCGCCCTGCGTTCTCGTTGCCACCGCGGGCCACGTAGTGCGGGAAGCGGCTGCGGCGCCAGAACGACTCCAGATACTTCCAGTCGCCCGTGTGCAGGGCTCGGTTGCCCCAGATGATCTCCATCGCACGGGACTGGCCGTCGGCCGCGCGAAACTTCAGGTACAGCCGCGCCGGATGATCGTCGCCCGCCCGGCTGGTCTCATCCATGTCGCTGACGATGGGCTGCTCGACCAGCCAGCCCCAGGCCAACAACGGGTACTGATCGAGCGCGATATCCGTGAACCGGTACAGCATGGAGCCACCGTGCTCGGTGGCCAGACGGATGGCCGGGCGCCCCTGCTTCAGCCCAAAGCTGATCTGCATCGGGTCGGTGCGGAAAAACGTGCGATGCCGCCAACCCTCGGGCAGCGGGTCCAGCGGCATGGGCTTGCGAAAATCCATGACCACCACGGCGGCGGCGCCATCGGCCCCGTTGCCCCCGACGGCGACGAGCACGTTGTTTCTTGGCGCTTCGGTGCAGGCCATCAGCACGGCCAGCAGGCCCCCCACCGCGGCAAAACGCAGGGGCATCCGTCGGCGGCTCATGCGGCCCCTCCTTCCAGAATGGATTGCAACGCCATGGCCACCAGCGGTGCGACGCTGACGACGTTGCTCGGGTGCGCAATGCAATCGGTGCTCCACACATGGGAGACCCCGGCGTCCCGGATCACCTGCAGCGCATCCTCCGCAAACAGCGCATGCGTCACGGCCACGTCCACCGAAGCCGCACCGGCCTCGCACAGCAGTTGCGCCGCCC
>JBGSNW010000350.1:0-1905 GCA_041739435.1 Burkholderiaceae bacterium | reverse complement strand
GCGCTCGGCCAGGCGTTCGACCTGCGCGATCACGATGCCGCCGCTGTTGCGCGCGGCCATGGCGATGGCCAGCACCTCCAGCGTGAGCGCCTCGCGCTCCATGCTGAGGTTGCCGTCGGGGTCGGCCGTGGTGGCGCGGATGATGCCCACCGAAACCGGAAAGGCTTTGTAGAACAGGAAGTCGCGTCCGTCGATGGACATGCGGCGCACGATGTCCTCGGTGGTGCGGGCGTTGATCTTGCCGCCGCCATGCAGCGGGTCCACAAAGGTGTCCAGCCCGACGTGGGTCAGGGTGCCGGGCTTGCCCGCCGCGATGTCGCGGAACAGGTGCGACAGCACACCCTGCGGCAGGTTGTAGGCCTCGATCTCGTTGTCCACCGCCAACCGCTGCAGCGCCGGCACCAGGCCCCAGTGGCCACCGATCACGCGGCGCACCATGCCCTTGTGGCCCAGGTGGTTGAGGCCGCGGGTCTTGCCGTCGCCCTGGCCCGCGGCATACACCAGCGTGAGGTTGCGCGGCGCGCCTTGGCCGGTTTCGGCCTGCGTTTGCAGAAAACGGGCCTCCAGCGCCACCGCGATTTCCTCGGCAAAACCGATGCCGACAAAGCCGCCGGTGGCCACGGTGTCGCCGTCGTGGATCAGCCGCACGGCTTCGGCCGCCGTCACCACCTTGTTGCGGCGCGCGCCGCCCGGATGCAGTTGGCTGAAATGGGTGTGCACGCGTGTCTCCTGATGTTTTTAGGGCCTGGCCCCCGTCGTATGGTGATAGTTTGCTATAAAAAATAGATGATGCTCAAACACCGGCCGACGGCGGATCGAGATGTTTTTGCAGGTATTGGCCGGTAAAGCTGTGGGGGTTGCGGGCCAGTTCCTCGGGCGTGCCCACGCCCACCACCTGTCCGCCGCCGGCGCCGCCCTCGGGGCCCATGTCGATCAGCCAGTCGGCGGTTTTGATGACATCCAGGTTGTGTTCGATGATCACGATGGTGTTGCCCGCGTCGCGCAACTGGTGCAGCACCTTGAGCAGCAGGTCGATGTCGGCAAAGTGCAGGCCGGTGGTGGGCTCGTCCAGGATGTAGAGCGTGCGCCCGGTGTCGCGCTTGGACAGCTCCAGCGCCAGTTTCACGCGCTGCGCCTCGCCGCCCGACAGCGTGGTGGCGGCCTGGCCGAGCTTGATGTAGGACAGCCCCACCTCCAGCAGCGTCTGCAGCTTGCGCGCGATCGCGGGCACCGCCTTGAGGAAGTCGTGCGCGGCCTCCACGGTGAGGTCCAGGATCTGCGCGATGTTGCGCCCCTTGTAGAGCACTTCCAGCGTCTCGCGGTTGTAGCGCAGGCCCTTGCACACGTCGCAGGGCACGTACACATCGGGCAGGAAGTGCATTTCCACCTTGACCATGCCGTCACCCTGGCAGGCCTCGCAGCGGCCCCCGCCCGAGGCGGCGCTGACGTTGAAGCTGAAGCGCCCCGGGCCGTAGCCGCGTTCCCGGGCCATGGGCACCTCGGCCATGAGTTCGCGGATGGGGGTGAACAGGCCGGTGTAGGTGGCCGGGTTGCTGCGCGGCGTGCGGCCGATGGGCGACTGGTCGACGTTGATGACCTTGTCGAAGTGCTCGATGCCCAGGATTTCCTCGTGCGGCGCCGGTTCGTCGTGGGCCCGGTAGAGCTGGCGCGCCACGGCCGTGTACAGCGTGTCGTTGACCAGCGTCGATTTGCCCGAGCCCGACACCCCCGTCACGCACGTCAGCAGCCCCACCGGGATGTCGACGCTGACGTTTTTCAGGTTGTTGCCGTGCGCGTTGACGATGCGCAGGCATTGCCCCGGCGTTCCGGCATGGCGCCGCGCGGGCACCGCGATCCGGCGCGTGCCCGCCAGGTACTGGCCGGTCAGGGATTCGGTGCTGGCCT
>JBGSNW010000246.1:0-1572 GCA_041739435.1 Burkholderiaceae bacterium | reverse complement strand
GGCCGGCCTGGAGGTGACCGACGAGGCCAGCGCCATGGAGGCGGCGGGCCATGCCCCGCTGCTGATCCCGGGCGGGGCGCAAAACTTCAAGGTCACCTGGCCGGAAGACTTTGCCCTGGCCGAAACGATCTTGAGGAGCCGTGAATGACGATGCGTGTGGGTGAGGGTTGGGACGTGCACCAGCTGGTGGCCGGGCGCAGGCTCGTCATCGGGGGGGTGGAAATCCCGTTCGACAAGGGGCTGCTGGGCCATTCGGACGCCGACGTGCTGCTGCACGCCATCACCGACGCGCTGCTGGGCGCGGCCGCGCTGGGCGACATCGGGCGGCATTTCCCCGACACCGACCCGCAATTTTCGGGCGCCGATTCAACCGTGCTGCTGGCCGAGGCGGTGCGCCGCGTGCGTGCGCAAGGCTACGCCATCGTCAACATCGACAGCACCGTGATCGCCCAGGCGCCCAGACTGGCTCCCCACGTCGACGCCATGCGCGCGGCCATCGCGCGCGTGCTGGCGCTGGAGGTGGGGCAGGTGAACGTGAAGGCCAAGACGGCCGAGAAACTGGGCCCGGTGGGCGAAGGGCGCAGCATCGAGGCTCGGGCTATTGTGCTACTTGAAAAATAGCAAACTATCGCCAATTGGAGGGGTCTAGAGGCATATTTAATTCATAAAACAGCTGACAGAGGTCAACGCGCCCGCTTGAGCTTGAAATGTGCCGCCAGCCCTCCCGAGGCGGTGTTGGCCAGCATGAACGAACCCCCCATGCGCTGGATGGTCTTGTCCACGATCGACAGGCCCAGGCCCGCCCCGGTGGCCGCGGTGCGGGCGGCGTCGCCGCGGAAAAAAGGCTTGGTGAGGTTGCGCAGGGCTTCGGGCGAGACGCCGATCCCGTGGTCGCGTACCTTCATCAGCAGCCAGGGGTCGCGTGTGCGGGCCACGATGTCCACGCGGGCGACGTCGGTGCCCGGCGAGCGCCCGTAGCGCCGCGCGTTCTCCAGCAGGTTGGAGACGACCCGCGCCAGCTCGACCTGATCGGCCAACACATAGAGGCCTGGCGGGATGTCGGTCTTGATGACGATGTCGTGGTGGTCCTTGATGGCGTACAGGCACGATTCGACCACCTCGGTGACGGACACCTTGCGCAGTACCACGTGGTCGGGGCGGGCGTAGTCGAGAAATTTGTCGATGATGGCGTCCAGCTGGGCAATGTCGGCCGACATGTGCTCGCGCGCGTCGGTGTCGGCCACGCTCATTTCGGTCTCCAGGCGCAGGCGGGCCAGGGGCGTGCGCAGGTCGTGCGAGATGCCGGCGAGCATCACCGCGCGGTCTTCCTCCACCTTGGCGAGCTCGCGCGCCATGCGGTTGAAGCCCATGTTGACCTGGCGGATCTCGCTGGTCATGGTGTTCTCGTCGAGCACCGAGTCGAACTCGCCTTCGCGGATGCGGCTGGCGGCGAACGACAGCTCCTGCAGCGGCCGGTTGATCGCCCGGGCGATCAGCGCCGAGCCGAAGATCGAGGCGAGCACCGCGATGCCGCCCCACAGGCCGAGCGTGCTCCAGGTGATGGCGGCCACG
>JBGSNW010000243.1:0-3269 GCA_041739435.1 Burkholderiaceae bacterium | reverse complement strand
GTGGCGTTCGCGGACGAGCGCAGCGGCTGGGCCGCGGGCCACCTTGGGGTGATCCTGCACAGCGACGACGGCGGCGAGACCTGGCGCAAGCAGTTTGACGGTGTTGTGGCCGCTGCGGCCCTGTTGGCCGACGCGCAACGATCGGGCGACGCGACCGCCATTGCCAGCGCCAGGCGGATGGTGGACGAAGGCGCGGACAAGCCGTTTTTTGATCTGGAATTCATGGACGCGCGGCGCGGTTTCGCGACCGGCGCCTATGGCCTGATGTTCTCGACGACGGACGGGGGGAAGACCTGGGAGCCCCTGTCGCATCGCATGGCCAACCCCAGGGGCTTGCATCTTTATGGGGTGCGCGCCATCGACGACAAGCGGGTGGTGGTGGTGGGCGAGCAGGGCCTGGTACTGCGCTCGGAAGACGGGGGGGCGAGCTTTTCAGCCGTGCCCTCGCCGTACAAGGGCAGTTTCTTCGGCCTGGTGCGAACCCCCGGCGGAACCTTGGTGGCGTACGGCCTGCGGGGCTCCGCTTACCGCTCGACGGACAGTGGCATGCGATGGGAGCGCCTGGAGAGTGGGACTTCCGCGACCCTGAGCGCGGGCGTCGCCTTGCCGCACGGGGGATTCGTCTTGATCAGCCAGGCGGGCGAAGTCCTGCTGGCCAACCGGGACGCGGCCGCCTTGCGCCGTCTTCCCGATCGCGAACAGGTTCCCGTGTCCGGCGTCGCCGCGGCGGCGGATGGTTCTCTTGTCATGGCCAGCATGCGCGGCATGCGCCGCCTGGCCGCACTCCCCGTTGGATGACCCACGTTTATGCGCAACGAATCCCTCCCCGAAACCCAGCCCGTGGTGGCGGCACTCGAAGACTTCGATGCGCGCTCCGGCTCCATGGTCGAGCGTGTGTTCTTCAATCACCGACTGTGGGTGATCTTGCTGAGTTTCGCCCTGACGCTCTTCCTGGGTTGGCATGCCACCCGGCTGCAGTTGAACGCCAGCTTCGAGAAAACCATCCCGACCGGCCACCCGTACATTGCCAACTACCTGGCCCACAAGGGCGATCTGGCGGGGCAGGTCAACACGCTGCGGCTGGTGGTCCAGGCGAAGCAAGGCACCATTTTTGACAAGGCGTATCTCGACGCGCTGCAGAAAATCAACGACGAGGTTTTCCTGCTGCCCGGCGTGGACCGGCCTTTCATGAAGTCTCTCTGGACCTCCAACACCCGATGGGTGGCCGTGACGGAAGAGGGGCTGGACGGCGGACCCGTGGTGCCGGATGACTATGACGGAACCCCGGCGAGCCTGGCCATGCTGCGCGCCAACGTCGAACGCTCTGGCGAAATCGGACAGCTGGTTGCGGCCGACTTCAAGTCGAGCATCGTGTTCGTGCCCCTTCTGGACCGCAACCCGCAGACCGGCAAGGCGCTGGACTACGGCGACCTCTCGCGCCAGATCGAGACGCTGAGAGACCGCTACAACAACGACGCGATGCAGATCCGCATCACCGGTTTTGCCAAGGTGGTGGGCGACCTGATCGACGGGCTGCGGCAGATCCTGCTGTTTTTCCTCCTCGCGCTGGCGATCACCTCGACCGTCCTGTACGGGTACACCCACTGCAAACGCAG
Source organism: Burkholderiaceae bacterium (assembly GCA_041739435.1). Lineage (GTDB taxonomy): Bacteria > Pseudomonadota > Gammaproteobacteria > Burkholderiales > Burkholderiaceae_C > PHCI01. The sequence goes on along the minus strand of JBGSNW010000243.1, from coordinate 1,653 downwards.
CACGGTGCTGGTGGTGACGTGTTCGCTGGTGGCGGTGGTGTGGCAGTTCGGCATACTGGCGCTTCTGGGGTTTGAACTCGATCCGTATTCGGTGCTGGTCCCCTTTCTGGTGTTTGCCATCGGCATGAGCCACGGTGCCCAGAAAATGAACGGCATCATGCAGGACATCGGGCGTGGCACACACCGCGTGGTTGCCGCGCGCTACACGTTCCGGCGCCTGTTTGTGGCCGGGCTCACCGCGCTGCTGTGCGACGCCGTGGGTTTCGCGGTGTTGTTCATCATTCAGATCAAGGTCATCCAGGACCTGGCTTTGATTGCCAGCATCGGCGTCGCCATGCTGATCTTCACCAACCTGGTATTGCTGCCGGTGCTGCTTTCCTATGTGGGCGTCAGCGCCAAGGCGGCCACGCGCAGCCTTCGATCGGAAACGGCGCAGGCTTCGCCGATGTGGGCCGCCCTCGTGCGGTTCACCCGGCGGCCCAACGCCATGGTGGCGGTGGGCCTGGGTGTGCTGCTGGCCGTTGCGGGTTTCGCGGCCAGCCTGCACCTGGCGATTGGCGACCTTGATCCAGGCGCGCCGGAACTGCGTCCCGACTCGCGCTACAACCGTGACAACGCCTTCCTCGCCGCCAACTATGCGGCCAGCACGGACATCCTGACGGTCATGGTCACCACGCCACCCGACCAATGCACGCGTTACGAGGTTCTTTCAAGGGTGGACGCACTGGCGTGGCAACTGGCGCAACTGCCTGTCGTGGAGTCCACCAACTCCATGGCCGCGTTGTCCCGCTTGGCGATGGTGGGCTACAACGAGGGGAATCTCAAGTGGTACGAACTGCTGCCCAACGAAAGTGCGCTGGGCGGCGTGCAGACCCGTGCACCGCGCGAGCTGTTCAATCAGAGTTGCTCGTTCCTGACGTTGTATGTCTACCTGAAGGACCACAAGGCCGAGACCCTGACCAAAGTGGTCGCCGAGATTGAAAAATTCAAGGCGGCCAACGACACCCCGGACGTGGTGTTCAAGCTAGCCGCGGGAAGTGCCGGCATCGACGCGGCGACCAATATCGTGGTCAAGAAGGCGATGCGCGAGATGCTGCTGTGGGTGTATGCGGCGGTGATCGTGTTGTGCTGGGTGACCTTCCGTTCCTGGCGCGCGGTGCTGGTGGCCGTGTTGCCGTTGGTGCTGACCTCCATCCTGTGCGAGGCATTGATGGTGGTGTTCGGCATGGGGGTCAAGGTGGCAACGCTGCCGGTGATCGCCCTGGGGGTGGGCATTGGCGTGGACTACGCGCTGTATGTGCTGAGCGTCACCCTCACCCACATGCGCGCCGGGGAAAGTCTGGCCGAGGCCTACGCGCACGCATTGAAGTTCACCGGGCGTGTCGTGATGCTGACCGGGGTCACACTGGCGCTCGCCGTGGGCACCTGGGCGTTCTCGCCCATCAAGTTCCAGGCCGACATGGGCATCCTGCTCGCTTTCATGTTCATCTGGAACATGGTGGGTGCGCTGGTTCTGCTGCCCGCGCTCGCGCATTTCCTGCTGGCGCCGGCGAAATCCGCCGTGCCCATGGCGACGCCCGTGCTGGCCTGAGCGGGGCGATACCGTGTCGTTGCGCAGCTTACTGCAGAGGCTCGCCGCCCTGGCGCTGGCCG
>JBGSNW010000234.1:0-4062 GCA_041739435.1 Burkholderiaceae bacterium | reverse complement strand
CCGCGCTGCGCACCACGGTGGGCGAAATGGCGGCAGCCCTTGAACGCGTGGCCGGCAGGGCCGCCACCGAACTGCTCGACTGGACCGAGGACCCCGCCATCCTCCGGCTGGTCAACACCTGGCCCGGCAACGTGCAGGCCGCACGGGCCGCCGGGCTGGGCCTGCAGGCGGACGCGGATTTCGAATCCATCGTGCGCGAGTACGTACGCGAAAACCCGAATGTGGTGCGCCTGCCGGTTCAACCATAATTCAAAGTTGTATGACAAATTTGCCCGCTGACACGCCGCTCCGGCGTTGAGGCCCGATCCACCCGCCCCCCGCCCCGAGGAGATCCCCCATGAAACTCAAGCAACTTGTGATCGGCATGAGCCTGGCGCTTTGCCTGGTGGCCGGCGCTGCCGCGCAAACCACCCTGCGCATCAGCATCTCGATTGCGCAGAACTCGCACCAGGGCGTGGCCATCGACACCTTTGCCAGGGAGGTCGAAAAGCGCACGGCGGGCCGCTACAAGGTGCAACCGTTTTATTCGGGCTCGCTGGGCGGCGAGCGCGAGTCGATCGAAGGCGTGCAGTTGGGCACCCAGGAATTGACCTTCACCTCCACCGGCCCGGTGCCCAACTTCGTGCCCGAGGCGCGCATTCTGGACATCCCTTTCCTGTTCCGGGACAAGGCCCACGCCCGCGCCGTGCTCGACGGCCCGATCGGCCAGGAGATGCTCACCAAGTTTGACGCCAAGGGCTTCAAGGCGCTGGCGTGGGGCGAGAACGGCATCCGCCACATGACCAACAGCAAGCGCGACGTCAAGTCCCCGGACGACCTGAAAGGCCTGAAGATGCGCACCATGGAAAACCCCGTGCACGTGGCCGCCTACAAGGGCCTGGGCATCGTGACCACGCCCATGGCCTTCCCGGAGGTGTTCACCGCCCTGCAGCAAGGCACGGTGGACGGCCAGGAGAACCCGCTGTCGGTGATCATGGCCGCCAAGTTCGACCAGGTGCAAAAACACCTCTCGCTCACCGGCCACGTGTATTCGCCCGGCATCTTCCTGATGAACAAGGCCACCTTCGACAAGCTCGCCGCGGCCGACAAGCAGGCCTTCCTCGACGCCGCCAGGGAAGGCGTAAAGGCCAACCGCGCCCGCGTGGACGAAGACGATGCCAAGGGCGTGGCCGAGCTGCGCGCCAAGGGCATGACTGTGATCGAGAACGTGGACAAGTCCAGGTTTGTGGCCACGCTGGCCCCCGTCAACGCCAAGTTTGAAGAGCAGTTTGGCAAGGCCAACATCGACAAGATCCGCAACTTCAAATAGGCGTTGACTGCTACTTTTTGAGTAGCTAACAATGACCATTTGACGGGGGCTAATGGGCTTTTTTTCCTAAAAATATGCAAAGTCCACCCCATTCATGAAAACCGCCTTCCTCACCTTCGAACGCTGGACCACCGGCCTTTCGACGATGGCGGCGTGCCTCATGCTGACGATTTCCGCGTCGTTGGGCATGCTGCAGATCGTCACCCGCTTCGTGCTGGAAACACCGGCCGAATGGACCGAGGTGTTGATCCGCTTCAGCCTGATCTGGATGGTGTTCCTGGGCATTCCGGCGGCCTTCCGGCAAGGCGCGATGGTCAGCGTGGATGTGTTGTACCGCTGGAGCCCTCCCCGGGTCCGGCGCATGCTGGACTGGGTGGTCAGCGGCGCCGCGCTGGCGCTGATGGGCACCATCATCTGGTGGGGTTGGGACTACGCCAACCGCGGCAAAGTGCAAACCATGATCGGCCTGGAAGACGTGTCCATGTTCTGGGCCTACATCGCCATGCCCGTGGGTGGCGTGTTCTGCGTGATCGGCATTCTCGGCAACCTGCTGGACCCGCAGCGTCTGGAGCTGGAGGCGGCGCAATGAGCGACGCGACGAGGGGCCCCGCTGGCGGGGATCGGCGCCACGGCGATGGGCGCCAGGCGGCCGACATCCGGATCGTTGCCTGGCACATTGCAACGGAGGCCGCGCAATGAGCATCGTGATGCTGGTCACGATGGTGCTGTGTTTTGCGCTGACCATCTCGGTCGCCGTTTCGATCGGGCTGGCCGCCATCCTGGGCATCCAGGTGGCCAATGCCCACATGCTGATTTCCGTCAAGGAGATGTTCAACGCCATCAACAAGTTCCCGCTGGCGGCCATCCCGTTTTTCATCCTCGCGGGCAACATCATGGAGCGCGGTGGCATTTCGCGCCGCCTGGTCGAGTTCGCCAAGAGCGTGGTGGGCGGCGTGCAGGGTGGCCTGCCCATGACCTGCGTGCTGACCTGCATGATCTTCGCGGCGGTTTCGGGCTCGTCCGTGGCCACCACCTTCGCAGTGGGCGCGATCCTGATCCCCGCGCTCGTCAAACACGGCTACCCCACCACTTACGCGGCCGCGTTGCAGGCCACCAGTGCCGAGCTGGGCGTGGTGATTCCACCCTCCATTCCGATGATCCTGTATGGCGTCAGCGCCGAGGTGTCGATCGGCGAGCTGTTCATCGCGGGTTTCGGGCCGGGCCTGCTGATTGGTGGCGCGCTCATGCTGTTTGTGTACCTGTATTGCAAGTTCAGGGGCTGGGGCAAAAGCGACGGCGACGACCGCCTGGGCATCGTCCGGGCCACCTGGCAGGCCGGCTGGGCCCTGCTGATGCCGGTGATCATCCTCGGTGGCATTTACGGCGGTGTCTTCACCCCCACCGAAGCGGCGGCCGTGGCGGTGTTCTACGCGCTGCTGGTCGGCGTGGTGATCTACCGCGAGATCGGCCCGCGCGACATTGCACACATCCTGCGCCGCTCGGTGTTGTCCAGCGCGGTGATCATGTTCATCATCGCCAACGCGGGGCTGTTTGCGTTTCTGATCACGCGCGCCGGTGTGCCCGATGCCATTGGCCACTGGCTGGAGCAGGTGCTGCAATCCCCCGCGTATTTCCTGCTCGGGGTGAATCTGGCGTTGTTCCTGATCGGCATGTTCATCGAGACCAGCGCGGCCATCATCGTGCTGGCGCCCATTCTGGCGCCGGTGGCCATGCACTTTGGAGTGGACCCGGTGCACTTCGGCCTCATCATGGTGGTGAACTTGGCGCTGGGCATGATCACCCCGCCGTTTGGTGTGAACCTGTTTGCCGCTTGCACCGTGGCGCGCATCTCGCTGGACCGCATGGTGCGCGACCTGGTGCCGTTCGTGCTCGTCATCCTGGCCTGCCTGATGATCATCACGTATGTGCCTTCGCTGTCGCTGTCGCTGCGCGATCTGGTTTACGCGCGGTAGAATCTGCACCTGTCAGGAGAGAGCGCTTTTTTTGAAAGCGCCGCCGAAGGCGAAAGTCCGGTGAGAACCGCGACCCGAACGCTCAGGCAAAAGGACTGACAACCGTCTGAAAAGACGTTCCCCACTGGAGAGAGGCTGTGCGCAACCGGTTGCGCGCGGTCCACCGAAGGAGCAAACGCCAGCGCCCGCCGCCGGGGCCCGCGTGAATCTCTCAGGTAAAGCGGACAGCGGGGGCAGCCCACGGCTTTGCAGTCGTGGCCCGTGTTGCCCTGTCGCTTGCCTTTGGAGACCACCCCATGTCTGACGCCGCTGCCGAACTGCTCCAGGTTCCACTTCACGCACTCCATCTTGAACTCGGCGCCCGCATGGTGCCCTTTGCCGGCTATTCGATGCCGGTGCAATACCCGGGCGGCCTGATGGCCGAACACCTGCATACCCGTGCCGAGGCCGGACTGTTTGACGTCTCCCACATGGGCCAGCTGCGCCTGGTGGGGCCCGACGCCGCCGCCGCCTTTGAAACCCTGATGCCGGTGGACGTGATCGACCTGCCCACCGGCAAGCAACGCTATGGCCTGCTCACCGACGACGGCGGCGGCATCCTCGACGACCTGATGTTCATCAAGCGCGCCGATGACATCTTTGTGATTGTCAACGGCGCCTGCAAAGTGGGCGACATCGCGCACATGCAATTGCGCATCGGCCGCCGTTGCGAAGTCATCCCCATGCCCGACCATGCGCTGCTGGCCCTGCAGGGGCCCCGCGCCGTGACCGCGCTGGCCC
>JBGSNW010000203.1:0-3348 GCA_041739435.1 Burkholderiaceae bacterium | reverse complement strand
GCGCCTACGCGCTGGCGGTGTTCCACAAGGACGAGCCCCACCGCGTGGTGGGCGCACGCGCGGGCTCGCCGCTGATTCTGGGCGTGGGGGCCGCCGCCGAGGGCGCTGCAGGCCCACAAGAGCTGTTTCTGGCCAGCGACGCCATGGCCCTGGCCGGCGTGACCGACCAGATCGTCTACCTCGAAGAAGGCGACGTGGCCGACCTGCAACTGGGCAAGTACTGGATCGTGGACCGCGACCACCAGCCCGTGCAGCGGGCCGTGAAAACCGTGCATGCCCACAGCGGCGCGGCCGAACTCGGCCCCTACCGCCACTACATGCAAAAGGAAATCTTCGAGCAGCCGCGTGCCATTGCCGACACACTTGAAGGCGTGGCCGGCATCGTGCCCGAACTGTTTGGCGACCTGGCCTGGCGCACCTTCAAGGACATCGACCGCGTGCTCATCCTCGCCTGCGGCACCAGCTATTACAGCGGTTGCACGGCCAAATACTGGCTGGAGGGCATTGCCAGAATGCCCACGCAGGTGGAAGTGGCCAGCGAATACCGCTACCGCGATTCGGTGCCCGACCCGCGCACGCTGGTGGTCACCATCAGCCAGTCGGGCGAAACCGCCGACACGCTGGCCGCGCTGCGCCACGCGCAGGCCCTGGGCATGACACACACGCTCACCATCTGCAACGTGGCCACCAGCGCCATGGTGCGTGAATGCAAGCTGGCCTACATCACCCGGGCCGGCGTGGAGATCGGCGTGGCGTCCACCAAGGCCTTCACCACCCAGCTGGCCGGCCTGTTCCTGCTGACACTGGCGCTGGCCCAGGCCAAGGGCCATCTGAGCGATGAAGAAGAAGCCCAGCACCTCACGGCCATGCGGCACCTGCCGGTGGCGCTGGCGGCCGTGCTGGCGCTGGAGCCCCAAATCATCAGCTGGGCCGAAGACTTTGCCCGCATGGAAAACGCGCTGTTCCTCGGGCGCGGCCTGCACTACCCGATCGCGCTGGAGGGCGCGCTCAAGCTCAAGGAAATCAGCTACATCCACGCCGAGGCCTACCCCGCGGGCGAGCTCAAACACGGCCCGCTGGCCCTGGTGACCAGCGCCATGCCCGTGGTCACCGTGGCGCCCAACGACGTCCTGCTCGAAAAGCTCAAGAGCAACCTGCAGGAAGTGCGCGCCCGCGGCGGCGTGCTCTACGTGCTGGCCGACGCCAACACCCAGATCGAAAGTGGCGAAGGCATCCACGTCATCCGCATGCCCGAAAACTACGGCCCCCTGAGCCCGCTGCTGCACGTGGTGCCCCTGCAATTGCTGGCCTACCACACCGCCTGCGCGCGGGGGACGGATGTGGACAAGCCGAGGAATCTGGCGAAGAGTGTGACGGTGGAGTAGGGGCGCGCGACCGGCTGGTCGAGGGCGAGGCCAAGAGGTCGTCGCTTCGCCTGTGCGCCATGGTGGCGTGCGAGAGCCGTCCGCGATGTGGATGTCAACAAGCGCCGTCGCCGCGTTTCGGATCGGTTTCTGCGCCCTGTGAAGCGAGGGACATCCGGGGCGTTGACGCCGCTGGCGCGGGCTGTTTCGCGCCCGGCAGCGGCGACCACGCGGGCCGTTCGGTGGCTTGCGAGTCCACGATCACCAGGTAGCGGCCGGGCCATGGCACGGGGGTGCGATCGGCGCGCAGGACCCACAGCGGTTTTCCCCTGGCGCGCGCCTGTTCGTAGTCGGCATCGAGCAGGCCATGGCGGTCCAGAAAAACATTCAGCATGGCCGCAATACGGATGCAGCCCTTGGATTCGGCCTGCCCCAGGCGGGGCTCCAGGGTGTCGGGATCGGTGGCGTGCATCTGCAGGCGCATGGTGCTTTGGCCGCCAGCCCCCCAGCCGCGTTCGGCCTGCGTCCAGCCGAAGTCAAACACCCGCATGCCGCGCACGCCGTAGCCGCGGATGTGGTTCTGGTTGTAGGTGCCTTCGGACCGGAAGTCCGGGTTGTCCAGACTGTGGGCAAACACGCCCACCGGCGTCTTGAAGTGGTCGAACGAGCCCACCCGCCCCGTGGACACAGGGGACGCACCCAGCCAGAACCACGTTTTCTCAACGGTGCGCAGCAACACGAAAACCGCCTGCACATGCACGCTGCGATCGACCAGCAAAAGGGTTTGCGTCGGCAGGTCGCCCAGTCCGGCACTCGCCAGCGCGGCGTCAAGCCCGTCGAGATAGCGCTGTCGGGCGTCGGCCGGCACCTCCAGTCGGGGGGTCACCTCCTGGGCGAACTTCTCGCGCCACTGCATCGGCGTATCGTCTGCCGCCGTGGCCAGTCCGGCCCAGGCCCACAGCAGGCCGACCAGGCAAGGGGTCCACCGGAGGCGCATGGCGTGGCGTGGCGGGGGCGTCATGAGGTTTGTGTCCAGGATGGGCCGGGGCTTGTTTGCCCGAGCATCATGCCATTCGGTGTAGGCTTGCACGATGCGCGAAACCAACAACCCCACGCGGCCGCCCGGTCCCGCGCAACGTGGCGCCGAAGGCCGCTCGCTCTTGGCGCTGCGCCGGGTCGCCATCGACACTTACCGCGAGAACGTGGCCTACCTCAACCGCAACTGCTCCGTGTACCGGGCCGAGGGGTTTCAGGCGCTGTCCAAGATCGACGTGCGGGCCAACGGGCGGCACATTCTGGCGACACTGAACGTGGTGGACGACGACGCCATCGTCAATTGCGGCGAACTGGGGTTGTCGGAAGACGCCTTTGCACAGTTGGGCGTGGCAGATGGCCACACGGCGTCGGTGTCGCAGGCCGAACCGCCGGCGTCGATGGGGGCACTGCGCTGCAAGATCGGCGGTGAACGGCTGGGCAAGGAAGACCTTCACGCGATCGTGCGCGACATCGCGCAACACCACTATTCCAAGATCGAGCTGACCGCATTTCTGGTGGCCACCCATCGCGGCGAGATGGACCGTGAAGAGGTTTACTTTCTGACCGACGCCATGGTGGCCAGCGGGCGCCGGCTTGACTGGCACGAGCCGCTGGTGGTGGACAAACACTGCATCGGTGGCATTCCGGGCAACCGCACGTCCATGCTGGTGGTGCCCATCGTGGCCGCCCACGGCATGTTGTGCCCCAAGACCTCGTCGCGCGCCATCACCTCGCCCGCCGGTACCGCCGACACCATGGAGGTGCTGGCCAACGTGGAGTTGCCGTTCGATGTGCTGTCGCAGATCGTGCGCGAGCACCGCGGCTGTCTGGCCTGGGGTGGCACGGCGGATTTGTCGCCCGCCGACGATGTTCTGATTGCGGTGGAACGGCCGCTGTCGCTCGATTCGCCGGCCCAGATGGTGGCCTCCATCCTGTCCAAGAAAATCGC
>JBGSNW010000202.1:0-3634 GCA_041739435.1 Burkholderiaceae bacterium | reverse complement strand
GGGCCAGCGTGCCGTCGGCCTGGTGCGCCAGCGGTTGCGGCTGCACGCTGCCGAACACGGCCGCGCCGCCGCCTTCCCAGCGGTAGCAGTGCGCCATCTGGCCCACGATGTATTCGTCGCCGCGCTGGCAGTGGGCGAGGATGCCGCACAGGTTGCTCTGGGTGCCAGTGGGCATGAACAGCGCGGCCTCGAAGCCCAGCAGCGCGGCGATCTTTTCCTGCAGCGCGTTGACGCTGGGGTCGTCGCCAAACACGTCGTCGCCCAGCGGTGCGTTGAACATGGCCTCGCGCATGGCGGGCACGGGCTGCGTCACGGTGTCGCTGCGCAGGTCCACGATGGATTTTGCGGTTTTATGCATCAAATTGGCCTTCAGCCCCCGTCAAATGGACATAGTTTGCTACTTAAACAGGACTATTTCACTGACCCCCGCTGCGTCAGGAAGTTCTGCAGCATGGCGTGGCCGTGTTCGGTGAGGATGGATTCCGGGTGAAACTGCACGCCTTCGATGGCCAAGGTTTTGTGCCGCACGCCCATGATCTCGCCGTCGTCGGTGCGGGCCGTCACGGCCAGCACGTCGGGGCAACTGGCGGGGGCGATCGCCAGCGAGTGGTAGCGGTTGACGGTGAACTGCCGGGGCAGCCCGGCGAACACGCCCTCTTGCGTGGTGGTGATCACGCTGGTCTTGCCATGCATGAGCTGCTGCGCCCGCACGATCTTCCCACCGAACGCGGCCCCGATGCTCTGGTGCCCCAGGCAAACGCCCAGGATCGGCAGCTTGCCCGCAAAGTGCCGGATGGCCGCCACCGAAATGCCGGCCTCGGCCGGCGAGCACGGCCCGGGCGAGATGACCAGCCGGTCGGGCGCGCGAGCGGCGATGCCGTCGAGCGTGATTTCATCGTTGCGGAAGACCTCGACCTCGGCGCCCAGCTCGCCCAGGTACTGGACGATGTTGTAGGTGAACGAGTCGTAGTTGTCGACCACCAGAACTTGAAGCGCGCTCATTCCAGACCCTCCTCGACCAGTTCGGCCGCGCGCAGCAGGGCGCGGGCCTTGGCCTCGGTTTCGCGCCATTCGAGTTCGGGCACCGAGTCGGCCACCACGCCGGCCGCCGCCTGCACGTACAGCATGCCGTCCTTGACGATGCCGGTGCGGATGGCGATGGCCACGTCCATGTCGCCAGCGTAGCTCAGGTAGCCGCAGGCACCGCCGTAGAGGCCGCGTTTGATGGGTTCCAGCTGGTCGATCAGTTCCATCGCGTGCACCTTGGGCGCGCCGGTGAGTGTGCCCGCGGGGAAGGTGGCCCGCAGCACGTCCATGTTGCCCACCGGCTGGCCGTCGGGTCTGTCGCGCAGGAGGCCCTCGACGTTGCTCACGATGTGCATGACGTGGCTGTAGCGCTCGACCGTGAAGGCCTCGGTCACCTTGACGCTGCCGGTCTGGGCGATGCGGCCGATGTCGTTGCGCGCCAGGTCGATCAGCATCACGTGTTCGGCACGTTCTTTCGGGTCGTTGAGCAGCTCGGCCTCGGCCGCCTTGTCTTTCTCGGGCGTGGCCCCGCGCGGTCGGGTGCCGGCCAGCGGCCGAATGATGACCTTCTGGCTTTCGTCCACCTGCTCCTGGCGCACCAGGATCTCGGGCGACGCCCCCACCACATGGAAGTCCCCGAAGTGGTAGTAATACATGTAGGGCGAGGGGTTGAGCGAGCGCAGCGCGCGGTACAGGCTCAGCGGGCTTTCGGTGTAGCGCTTCTTGATGCGCTGGCCCACCTGCACCTGCATGAAGTCGCCCCCGGCGATCAGCTCTTTGGCGCGTTCCACCGCCGCGATGTAGTCGGCCTTGGCAAAGTCGCGCTCGGCCGGGTAGCTCTGCGTGGCCTTGACCACGGGCGCGCTCACCGAATACTTGAGCTGCTCACGCAGTTCGCGCAGCCGCTTCTTGGCATTGGCATAGGCCTCGGGGCGGGCCGGATCGGCGTAGACGATCAGGTAGAGCTTGCCCGACAGGTTGTCGATGACGGCCAGTTCCTCGCATTGCAGCAGCAGGATGTCGGGGCAGCCCAGGGTGTCGGGCGGGCAGGTCTGCGCCAGCTTTTTTTCGATATGGCGCACCGTGTCGTAGCCAAAGTAGCCCGCCAGGCCACCACAAAAACGCGGCAGGCCCGGGCGCAGCGCCACCTTGAAGCGCTTTTGGTAGGCGGCAATGAAGTCCAGCGGGTTGGTGTGATCGGTTTCTGCCACCACGCCGTCGCGCACGACCTCGGTCACGGTGTCGGCGCCAAAACCGCTGACGCGGATCAGCGTGCGGGCGGGCAGGCCGATGAAGCTGTAGCGGCCAAAACGCTCGCCCCCCACCACCGATTCGAGCAGAAAACTATATTTCCCACCATCGCGCGAGTGCGCGAGCTTCAGGTACAGCGAGAGCGGGGTTTCGAGGTCGGCAAAGGCCTCCGCCATCAGCGGAATGCGGTTGTAGCCTTGCGAGCTCAGACTTTTGAATTCAAGTTCGGTGATCACGGATGGAGCCTCCAGCCCGGCGGCGCGGTCCTGGGTGAAAAGGGTGCCAGGACGCTGCCGCGTTCATTCATTCGGTTGCTTCGCGGTGCCGCGAAGCGCGGGGACACGGCGCGGAGCCGTGCCGGTCAAACCCCGGTCAGGGGCGCAGGGAGGATGGCTGACGCCAGGGCCAGGCTCCCCGGTCGCTCAAACCTGTGATCGCGGTGTGGTGAATGAACATCGTGCGGCAAGTGTAGCAAAGCCGCCAGATCAGGCGAATCCCTGATGCGCGGCCGCGCCATCCGCCGGAAAATCCCTGTTTCCGAACGACCGTTCTTTTTTTCTGGAGCATCCCGATGCGTCTGATCCCCCTCGTCGGCCTGGCCCTGTGGCTCGCCGCTTCCTCCAGCCTTGTGGCGGCCGCGCCGGTCGAGCTGGCCGGCGTCAAGATCGAAGACAGCCAGGATGTGAGCGGCAGCAAGCTCACGCTCAACGGCGCGGGCATCCGCTACAAGGCGATTTTCAAGGTGTACACCGCAGGGCTGTACCTGAGCAAAAAAGCATCCACCCCCGACGAAGTGCTGGGCATGACCGGCCCCAAGCGCCTGAGCATCACCATGCTGCGCGACATCGATTCCTCCGAACTGGGCAAGCTGTTCTCGCGCGGCATGGAGGACAACATGGAAAAAGCCGCCTTCTCCAAGCTGGTGCCGGGTGTGCTGCGCATGAGCCAGATTTTTTCGGACCACAAGAAGCTGCTCAAGGGCGAGACCTTCATCATCGACTGGATGCCCGGCAGGGGCACGGTTCTCACCGTCAAAGGCAAGGTGGAAGGCGAGCCGTTCAAGGAGCCCGAATTCTTCAACGCCCTGATGCGCATCTGGCTCGGGCCCAATCCGGCCGACTGGAAGCTCAAGGAGGCGTTGCTGGGCAAGTCAACCTGAAATCAATAAGGCCCCCCACGCTCCCCACTTCGTGTGGTTCGCTGCCCCCGAGGGGGCTGAGCTTGCTTGGGGCGGCCCGGCGCGGCGCTCTTCGGCCCCCACGTTCGCCCATTTCGTGTGGCTCGCTGCCCCCAGAGGGGGCTGAGCTTGCTTGGGGCGGCCCGGCGCGGCGCTCTTCGGCCCCCACGTTCGCCCACT
>JBGSNW010000192.1:0-1773 GCA_041739435.1 Burkholderiaceae bacterium | reverse complement strand
GGACGCCATCACCGCGCACGAAATCCTGGCGGCCCGCACCGTCGCACGGCGCCCGCAACCCGCCCGTGAATGGCGCTTTGCGGTGGTGCGCACCGGTTTTCTGGACGGCCTGGACGCCCCCGTGGCGCGTGCCTTCGAGCGCAGCCTCAAGGCCCTGCGCGACGCCGGGGCCCAAGTGCAAGAGATTGACCTGGACGCGGTGCGCGATCTGGGCGCCCTGCAATCCACCGGCGGTTTTTCCGCCGCCGAAAGCTACGCCTGGCATCACAAGCTGCTGGAGCGCGACGCCACCCGCTACGACCCCCGCGTGGCCGCCCGCATCCAGCGCGGCGCAAACATGAAGGCCTGGGAATACATCGAGCTGTTCCAGGCCCGCCGCGCGTGGATCACGCGGGTGCAGGACGTGCTGGCGGGGTTTGATGCCGTGCTGTCGCCCACCGTGCCCATCGTCGCGCCCACCGTGGCCAGCGTGGCGCCTGGCGCGGACCGTGACGATGAATTTTTTCGCGTCAATGCCCTGCTGCTGCGTAACACCAGCGTGATCAACATGCTGGACGGCTGCGCCATCTCCATCCCCTGCCACCCGGCGGGCGAAATGCCCGTTGGCCTGATGCTGTGGCATGGCGCAATGCACGACGACGCCGTCCTCAGCGCCGCGGCACTGGCCGAAGATATACTATATTTTAAGTAGCAAACTTCGTCCATTTGGCGGGGGCAAACGCCATTTTTGTCCATATTTTCAGGAAATCCATGAACCTTGAACCTGTGCGCGCCGCATGCGCCTGCACGCGGACGCGATCCGCACACCCGCCCACCACCACCCCGGTTGCACCATGAGGGTGGCGGTCATCGGGGCCGGCATTGTCGGCGTCACCACCGCCTGGGAGCTGACGCTGGACGGGCACGAAGTTTCGGTGTTCGAGCGGCGCGGCGCGGCTGCTGAAGAAACCAGTTTTGGCAATGCCGGCGTGGTCGCCCCCGGCTCCATCACGCCCTGGGCCGCCCCCGGCATGCCGGCCAAGGTCCTGCGCCATCTGCTTCGAAAGCACGCGCCGGTCCGGCTGGCCGCCCCTTTGCGCTGGGCCGAAATCCGCTGGATGTGGCAATGGTGGCGTGCCTGCCGACTCGACACCTACCTCGCCAACCGTGCGCGCCTGCAGCGCCTGGCCTTTTACAGCCGCGAACGGCTGCACGCCATCACGGCGCGCCTGCAGCTCGAATACGACCGCAGCGACGGCTACATGGTGCTGCTGCGCTCGCCGCGCGACGTCGAACTTGCGCAGCCCGGCCTGCAGGTGCTGCGCGACGCGGGCGTGAAGTTTCGCCAGGTCCTCCCCGACGAGGCACGCACCGTCGAGCCCGAGCTGAACCCCGACACCCCGTTCGCCGCCGCCATTCACATGCCCGACGACGAGGTGGGCAACTGCCGCCAGTTCGCCTTGCAGCTCAAGCTGGAGGCGCAGCAGCTTGGGGCGCACTTTGCGTTCAACCAGGACGTGCGCGCCCTGAACCGGGCCACGCCCACCCGGCTCGAATTTGCAGGCGACGCCGCCCCCCGCGACTTTGACGCGGTGGTCATGTGCGCGGGCCTGGCCTCGGCCCCACTGCTGGAGCCGCTGGGCCTGAAGATTCCGCTGATCGGCGTCCACGGCTATTCGGTCAGCGCGGCGATTCGCGAGCCCCTGAACGCACCGCGCAGCGCCGTCATGGACGAGCGCTACAAGGTGGCGATCTCGCGCCTGGGCAACCGGGTGCGCGTGGCGGGCAGCGCCG
>JBGSNW010000112.1:0-1828 GCA_041739435.1 Burkholderiaceae bacterium | reverse complement strand
GCGGCTCGGTCAGCACGGCCGTGCCGGTGCCGCGAAACCAGGCTTCGAGGCGTTCGCGCTCGGGCGTGCTCAGGGCCGCGTGGCTGGTGATGAAGCCCACCGCGCCTGCCAGCGCCTTGGCGTCACCGCCCTGTTGCCAGGCCTTGCGCGATTTTTCGAGCCGTTTCACGCTGTCTTTTCCAAGCACCGCGAGGGTCTGCTGCACCAGTTCGTCGAAGTTGGCTTCCTTGCCGTACAGGTGGTTGAAGCGGCGGGCCGCCTCGCGGGTCAGTTCCACATGGCTGGCCTGGTCTTCGCCCACGGGCACCCATTTGGCCTTGTAGATCAGGATGTCGGCGGCCTGCAGCAGCGGGTAGCCCAGAAAACCGTAGGTGGACAGGTCCTTGTCCTTGAGCTTTTCCTGCTGATCCTTGTAAGTGGGCACGCGCTCCAGCCAACTGATGGGCGTGCCCATGGCCAGCAGGGTGAACAGTTCGGCGTGTTCGGGAATGCGGCTTTGCAGGAAGATGGTGCACTGGGCCGGGTCCAGGCCCGCGGCCAGCCAGTCGATCACCATCTCGTACACGTTTTTCTCGATGATCTCGCGGCTTTCGTAGTGCGTGGTCAGCGCATGCCAGTCGGCCACGAAATAGAAGCACTCCATTTCGGACTGCAGGCGCACCCAGTTCTTGAGGGCGCCGTGGTAGTGGCCCAGGTGCAGCGCGCCGGTCGGGCGCATGCCGGAGAGGACGCGGTCGCGCAGCGCCGCGGGAAGCTTGTTCTGTGTCATGTCACTTCACCAGGAAACTCAGCGGGGTCAGAAGGATTTCCAGTAGTCCGTAGGTGAGGCCCATCACCGGGCGCAGCCACAGGTTGCTGACCACGCCGGCAATCACGAGCGCCATCACGATGAAAAAGCCCCAGGGCTCCACGCGCGACACCAGTTCGGCCTGTCGCCAGGGCAGCAGCCCCACCAGGATGCGGCCGCCATCGAGCGGCGGCAGCGGGAACAGGTTGAAGGCAAACATCACCACGTTGACCAGCATGCCCGCGCGGCACATTTCAATGAAGAACCGCTCGGTCAGCCCGGCACCCACCAGCACATACAGCAGCGCGCCCCACAGCAACGCCTGCAGCAGGTTGGAGGCGGGCCCGGCCAGCGCCACCCACACCATGTCGCGCTTGGGGTTGCGCAGGTTGCCGAAGCGCACCGGCACCGGCTTGGCGTAGCCGAACAAAAACGCGCCGGAGGTGGCGAAATACAGCAGCAGCGGCATCAGGATCGTGCCCACCGGGTCGATGTGCTTGATCGGGTTGAGGGTGATGCGCCCGAGCATCCAGGCCGTGTTGTCGCCAAAATGCCGCGCAACGTAGCCGTGCGCGGCCTCGTGCAGCGTGATGGCGAACAGCACGGGCAAGGCGTACAGCGCGACGGTTTGAATCAGGTTGGCAATGTCCACAGGCGTCATTGTCTCAGAGGCTGAAAGCCGTTTGCCCGGGATGCAGCCGCAGCAACGTGGGCGGGTGCGTTCACGCGGCTTGCAGACCGAGCGCGGCAAGGTTGCCACGGCCCTGCCGCACGACCACTGCGTCACCGCCGGTGCCCATGGGCGTGAGGTCGATCACCGTGGTGGGCTCCAGGGCGCAGGCGCCCGCATCGATCACGCCGGCGAGCTCGTTCTGCAGGCGTTCGCGGATCTCCCGGGCGTCGTTGAGCGGTTCGGTCTGGCCGGGCAGGATGAGGGTGGTCGACAGCAACGGGGCACCGTGCAGGCCCAGCAGCTCCAGCAGGGTCTTGTGTTCGGGCACGCGCAGGCCGATGGTCTTGCGTGAAGGGTGGCTCAGCCGC
>JBGSNW010000067.1:0-6490 GCA_041739435.1 Burkholderiaceae bacterium | reverse complement strand
GTCGTGGCGGCCACCTGGCCCCACAGCGCCGCGCCCGCGGCGCTGCCACCCATGATGGCCATCTGGTACATGGACATGCCGCGTGCGCGCACCCAATCGGGAAGGGCGAGCTGTGCCGACACACTGAGCGAGTTGGCGGTGGTGATCCACGCCATGCCGCCCATGAACATGGCGATGACCGCCACCGGCACATTCGGCGCCACCGCCACGATCAGGGTGGCGAAGGACTGCAACGCCGCGCCACCCTTGACGAGGTGGTCCCGCGTCCAGGTCATGCGCAACTGCGGCAGAAACAGTGCGGCCGAGATGGCACCCGCGCCCATGGCGGCCAGCAACACGGTGAAGGTGCCCGCGCCGCCGCCTTCGAGGTTGCGCGCCACCAGCGGCAACAGCGCCAGCAATGCGGTGGAATGGAAGAAGAACAATGCGATGCGCAGCAGCACCGCGCGCAGCCGGGCCGATTGCCCCACAAACTGCAGGCCCACGCGCATGGCGCTCACCAGCCGTTCGCGGCCCAGCGGGTGGGGCACGTGCGGGCGCCTCCAGCGCATGATGACGAAGGCCGATGCCACCGACAGCACTGCGTTCAGCACAAACACCCAGGCGCTGCCCAGGCTGGCGATGATGGCACCCGCCGTCAGCGGCCCGACGATGCGCGAGGCGTTCATCGAAATGCCGTTGAGCGCGAGCGCCGCGGGCAGCTGTGCCCGCGGCACCAGTTCGGGCACGATGGCCGCGAACACCGGCCAGCGCATGGCCAGACCCACGCCATTGGCAAACACCAGCGCCAGCAGCAAGGGTGGCGTCATCAGGTCCGACAGGATGGCGGTGCACATCAGCACCGCCACCGCGGCAATCCAGAACTGCGTGACGATGAAATAACGCCGCCGGTCCAGGATGTCGGCCAGTGCGCCGCTGGGCAGGCCCAGCAAGAACACCGGCAGCGTGGCCGCCGTCTGCACCAGCGCAACCCAGATGGGCGAGGTGGTCAGCGACGTCATCATCCACGCCGCGGCCACGTCGTTCATCCACATGCAGATGTTGGCGGCCAGCCAGGTGAACCACAGCATGCGGAACACCGCCACCTTCAGCGGCGCCAGCGCCGACAGGTCGGCCGCCGCGGTGGGCGGCACGCCGGTGGGCGCGTCTTCGTGCGGGTGCAGGGGCATGGGGTGATTGTCCCTCGCACGGGGAGGGCGTGCAGGCGTGGAGATCACGTACGCCGCGCGCCATTCGTCCGGATCGGGTAGAAACGGGCTTCACCAGATTGACCGGGAACCCTTTTTCATGACCATCCAGCTCCACGCCTTCGACACCCCCAACGCCCGCAAGATCAGCGTGGCCCTGGAGGAGATGAACCTGCCCTACGCCGTGCACGTGGTGCACATCGGCAAGGACGAGCAGTTCGCGCCCGACTTTCTCAGGATCAGCCCCAACAACAAGATCCCCGCCATCGTGGACCCCGACGGCCCGGACGGGCGGCCGATCAGCGTGTTCGAATCGGGCGCCATCCTGCTGTACCTGGGCGAGAAAACCGGCCAGTTCCTGCCCCGGGACCTGCGCGCGCGTGTGCCGGTGCTTGAATGGCTGATGTTCCAGGTGGGCGGTTTTGGGCCCATGCCCGGCCAGGTGCACCATTTCCTGACCGTGGAGGACGAAACCGACCGGCGTTACGGCCTGGCGCGGTTTTCCAGTGAAACGCGGCGCCTGTATGGCGTGATGAACCGACGGCTGGAAGGGCGCGAATTTTTTGCCGACACGCTGTCGGTGGCCGATTTTGCCCTCCTGGGCTGGGCCTGGCGCCACACAAAACACCGCGTGGACCTGGCCGAGTTTCCCAACGTCAGGCGCTGGTACGAAACCATGATGGCGCGCCCCGCCGTGCAGCGCGGGTTCGCGGTCAAGCTCGCCTGAATGCAAAGCCGCATGAGCGGGCGCCGGGGATGATGCGCTCCGTTCGCGTTGAGCTTGTCGAAACGCAGTGCGAGGGGCTCAGCCCTCCACCGCGCGCCCGATTTCGGGCCAGCGCCGGTGCAGAACCACCCAGGCCACCAAGCCGATGCACATCATCAGCAGCGAGGCCAGGGCCAGCAGGGCGGTGGAGTGCATGACCAGCGGGGCAATCACGCCCGCCACCAGCCCGTTGGCGGCGGAGCCGATGAAGGCCTGCAAGGACGAGGCCATGCCACGCCGCTCGGGGTGCAGGTCCAGCACCAGCAGGGTGACCACGGGCACCATCAGCGCCCAGCCGAATGCAAACACCGCGATCGGCAGCAGCGACCAGCCCGCGTGTGCCGTGAACACGAAATTGGCCGCCAGATTCAGCAGCGACACCGACAGCATGATCACAAAGCCATGGCGGATCTGGCGCTTGGGCGCGACCCTGCCGGCCATGCGCCCGCTGACCCAGGCCCCGAGCATGATGCCGCCGATGGTCAGCACGAAGAACCAGAAGAACTGCGTGGGCGCCAGGCCCAGGTGGTCGCCCAGAAACGCGGGCGCGGCCAGCACGTAAAGAAACATGCCGTTGAACGGCACGCCGCTGGCCAGCGCCAGCAGCAGAAAGCGCGGGTTCGAGCCCAGTTGCCAGTAGCCGCGCATCAGGTGTGGCACATTGAAGGGCTGGCGCTGCGAGACGTGCAGCGTCTCGGGCAGCAGCCTGAAATTGGCCGTCCACAACAACACGCCCACACCGGTCAAAAACCAGAAGATGCTGTGCCAGCCGGCATGCACGAACAGCCAGCCGCCGATGATGGGCGCGATGGCCGGGGCCACGCCAAAGTAGATCGTCACCTGGCTCATGACCTTTTGTGCCTGCGCGGGCGGGAACATGTCGCGGATGACCGCGCGCGACACCACGATCCCCGCGCCGGTGGACAAACCCTGCAGCGCGCGGAAGAACACCAGTTGCCCGATGCTCTCGGACAGCGCGCAGCCGGCCGAGGCCAGCGTGAACGCCGCGATGCCCCACAACACCACGGGGCGGCGGCCGACGCTGTCCGACAGCGCGCCGTGAAACAGGTTCATGAAGGCAAAGCCGAACAGGTAGGCCGACAGCGTCTGCTGCATCTCCACCGGCGTGGCGCCCAATGACCGCGCAATGCCCGAGAACGCCGGGAGGTAGGTGTCGATGGAAAACGGCCCGAGCATGCCCAGCACGGCCAGCAAAATGGCCAGGGCCCAGCGTGGGGCGCGCCAGAGGGTGGCGGCGTTGGGGTTCATCGTGGAGCGCGGCGAAAAAAAGGGAGGTTGACGGACAGACTCTCGGCCTCAGGCGGCAGCCAGTTGCACATGGCGGCCAAACTGTTCGGCCAGGAACGATTCTCCACGCTCCAGAATGAAATAGCGGAAGGCCTCGGCCGCCGGCGACAACAACTTGGACAGCGTGTGGACCACGTTCCAGGCCCGCACCACGGGCGCGCCGTCCACGTCCAGCACGGCAATCAGGTGGTTGTCCAGTTCCAGCCCCAGCGTGTGCAGCGACAGAAAGCTCAGGCCCATGCCCGCCATCACCGCCTGCTTGATGGTTTCGTTGCTGTCGGTCTCCATGGCCACGCGCAGGTCGGTGTACGCCGGGCCCAAAAACTTCTCCATGGCGGCGCGCGTGCCCGAACCGCTTTCACGCGTGATGAAGCCGTAGGGCAGCAGCGATTCGACCGGGTTGTTCGGTCGCCGCAGCAGCGGGTGGTCGACCGGCGCCACAAACACATGGGGGTGGGCGGCAAAGGGCTCGGCGCGGGTGGCCAGTTCCTTGGGCGGGCGGCCCATGATGGCGATGTCCACCTCGTTGACCTGCAGCATCTTCACGAGCTGCTCGCGGTTGCCGATGGCCAGCCGCACCTCGATGCCACCGTGTTCGGCCCGGAACTCCGTCAGCAGCCGCGGCAGAAAGTACTTGGCGGTGCTCACCATGCCGATGGTCAGCGTGCCCACTTCCAGCCGTTTCATGCGCGCGGCGGCGTCCTCGGCGTCCTTGAGCGTGGCGAGAATCTTGCGGGCGTACACCAGCATGTATTCGCCCCCGGTGGTCAGCGCCACCTGGCGGCCGCTGCGCTCGAACAGCGGCAGCCCGACATGGCCTTCGAGCTCCTTGATCTGCATCGTCACCGCCGGCGGCGTCAGGTGCAGCGCCGCCGCCGCCTTGGCAAAGCTCAGGTGTCGCGCCACCTCGTTGAACACGCGGAGCTGGCGAAAGGTGGCGTTCTTCATTCAGTAAAACCTGAAGTCAAAGCAAACAAAATGTGAATTTACCTTATTTCATTGCGATCTTACAGTGGGTTCATCGACCTCTCCACCCCTTTTGACCGGAGCCACCCCGATGAGCGAATCGACCCCGATCACCGACGCCAAAAAGCGCTACAGCGCCGGCGTCCTGAAATACAGGCAGATGGGCTACTGGATGCCCGACTACGCCCCGAAGGACACCGACACCCTGTGCCTGTTCCGCATCACACCGCAAGAAGGGGTGGACCCGGAAGAAGCCGCCGCCGCCGTGGCCGGCGAATCCAGCACCGCCACCTGGACGGTGGTCTGGACCGACCGCCTGACCGCCTGCGACAGCTACCGCGCCAAGGCCTACAAGGTCGAGCCCGTGCCCGGCCGGCCTGGCGAGTACTTTGCCTGGGTGGCCTACGACCTGATCCTGTTCGAAGAGGGCTCCATCGCCAACATGACGGCCAGCCTGATCGGCAACGTGTTCAGCTTCAAGCCGCTCAAGGCCGCCCGGCTGGAAGACATCCGCATTCCCGTGGCCTACGTGAAAACCTTCAAGGGCCCGCCCACCGGCCTGGTGGTCGAGCGCGAGCGGCTCGACAAGTTCGGCCGCCCGCTGCTGGGCGCCACCACCAAGCCCAAGCTGGGGCTCTCCGGCCGCAACTACGGCCGCGTGGTGTACGAAGGCCTCAAGGGCGGCCTGGACTTCATGAAGGACGACGAAAACATCAACAGCCAGCCCTTCATGCATTGGCGCGACCGCTTTTTGTACGTGATGGACGCCGTCAACAAGGCCAGCGCCACCACCGGCGAGGTCAAGGGCAGCTACCTCAACATCACCGCCGGCACCATGGAGGCCATGTACGAGCGCGCCGAACTGGCCCGGGACCTGGGCAGCGTGGTGGTGATGGTGGACCTGGTGATCGGCTGGACCGCCATCCAGAGCATGGCCGAATGGTGCCGCCGCAACGACATGATCATGCACATGCACCGCGCCGGCCACGGCACCTACACGCGGCAGAAGAACCACGGCGTGAGCTTTCGTGTCATCGCCAAGTGGCTGCGCCTGGCCGGCTGCGACCACCTGCACACCGGCACCGCCGTGGGCAAGCTCGAAGGCGACCCGCTGACCGTGCAGGGCTACTACAACGTCTGCCGCGACAGTTTCACCCGGACCGATTTGCCGCGTGGCCTGTATTTCGACATGGACTGGGCCGACACGAAGAAGGTCATGCCGGTGGCCAGCGGTGGCATCCACGCCGGGCAGATGCACCAGCTGCTCGACCTGTTCGGCGACGACGTGATCCTGCAGTTTGGTGGCGGCACCATCGGCCACCCGCAGGGCATCCAGGCCGGGGCCGTGGCCAACCGCGTGGCGCTGGAGAGCATGGTCAAGGCGCGCAACGAGGGCCGCAACATTCTTGAAGAAGGCCCGGCCATCCTGCGCCAGGCGGCGCAAGGCTGCGGCCCGCTCAAGGCCGCGCTCGACACCTGGGGCGAGATCAGCTTCAACTACCAGTCCACCGACACATCCGACTACGCCGTCACTCCGGCCGTGGCCCACTGACTTTTGAAAACCACTTCTTCGAAAACCACTTCCGTTCGGGCTGAGCCTGTCGAAGCCTGTCCTGAGCTTGTCGAAGGCCCCTTCGACAAGCTCAGGGCGAACGGACCCCAGGAGCACACCACCATGATGACCAACCCCACCGGCCGCATCACACAAGGCCAGTTCAGCTTTCTGCCCGACCTGAGCGACGCCGAGATCACGCTGCAGATCGACCATGGCCTGCGCCGCGGCTACGCCTGGGCGGTTGAATACACCGACGACCCGCACCCGCGCAACACCTATTGGGAGATGTACGGCATGCCGATGTTCGACTTGCAGGACGCCGCCGGCGTGCTGATGGAAGTCAACGCCTGCCGCCAGGCCTTCCCCAACCGCTACATCCGCCTGATGGCGTTCGATTCGACGCGCAACGTCGAGACCATCACGATGAGCTTCATCGTCAACCGCCCCCGGACCGAACCCGGCTTCATGCTGGAGCGCCAGGAGGCCCACGGCCGCGCCATCCGCTACACCACACGCGGCTACGCGGCCGACCGGCCCGAGGGTGAGCGGTATTGATTTGCTTCGTTATCAATAGCTAACTATGACCATTTGACGGGGGCTAAAGGCCAATTTGTCCATGAATCTGCCAATGTATTCGATTCCCGGCAGCACGCCGGTGGCCACCCCGCCGCCCACGCCCGCCGAGGCGCCGCCACGGGCCACTCCGCC
>JBGSNW010000073.1:0-3011 GCA_041739435.1 Burkholderiaceae bacterium | reverse complement strand
TCTCCCGGGCGCCTCCGGACCTCCGGCCCACCCCGGGGCCGTCCGCCAGAACATTGTGAATTCTCTACAGGAAAACCCATGACCACGCTTGCAAACCTTCAGAACCATCAGATCCGCCTGGCCGAACGCCCGGTAGGCACCCCCACCCGCGCCAACTGGCAGTTCACGACCGAGGCCGTCGCCGAACCGGCCGACGGCGGTGTGCTGGTGAAAACGCTGGCGCTGTCGCTCGACCCGGCCATGCGCGGCTGGATGAACGAGGGCAAGAGCTACATCCCGCCCGTGGGCATCGGCGAGGTCATGCGCGCCGGTGGCGTGGGCGTGGTGGTGGCCTCCAAAAACCCGAAATTCGCCGTGGGCGACACAGTGTCGGCAGGACTGGGCGTGCAGGAATACCTGTCCATCGCCCCCGGCGACATCGCGCGCAGCGGCCTGGTGAAGATCGACCTGCGGCTGGGCACCCTCACACAATGGCTCAACGTGCTGGGCATGCCCGGCATGACGGGCTACTTCGGCCTCATGGACGTGGGCCAGCCCAAGGCGGGTGAGACCGTGGTGGTGTCGGGCGCGGCCGGCGCGGTCGGCCAGACCGTGGGCCAGATGGCGAAGATCAAGGGCTGCCGCGTGGTCGGCATTGCCGGGGGCCAGGCCAAGTGCGACTGGGTGGTGAAGGAGCTGGGCTTTGACGCCTGCATCGACTACAAGGCCGGACCGTCCGCCGTGAAAGACGGCCTGAAGGCGCACGCACCCAACGGCGTGGACATCTACTTTGACAACGTGGGCGGCGAGATTCTGGACACGGTGCTCGCGCGCATCAACCGCAAGGCCCGCATCATCATCTGCGGCGCCATCAGCCAGTACAACAACACCACCGCCGTGCAAGGCCCGAAAAACTACCTGAGCCTGCTGGTCAACCGCGCACGCATGGAGGGCATTGTGGTGTTCGACTACGCCGACCGCTATCCCGTGGCCGTGGCCGAAATGGCGGGCTACCTGAAGGACGGCCGCATGAAAAGCAAGGAAGACGTCGTGCAGGGGCTGGAGAACTTTCCCGAAGCCCTGCTCAAGCTGTTTTCAGGCGAGAACTTCGGCAAGCTGGTGTTGCAGGTCGCCGAGGGCTGACACACACGCCCCCCTGTTCCAGGCGGCGTGGCCGGGTGGACGACTGTGGCGGGGCATCCGCCCCCGGGGCGGATGGTTGCACCGTTCAATGGTTGCGCGAACGGCCCTTGCCGCGGTCGTCGTCGTGCCCGCGGCCACGATCATCGCCGTGCCGGTCGTCGTCACGGCCACCGCCACGACGACCGTGGTCGGAGTGCCGGTATTTGCCCTTGTTGTCGACATTGGCGAAATACACGGGCCGGTTGCAGGCGTTGTAGCGGGCACAGTGCTTGCGCCAGTTCTTGGCGTGCCCGGGCGGAACATAAAGGTACAGCGGTGGCTCCTGCACCACCACGGCCGGGCGCGTGATGATGACCGGCTGCGGGTACAACACGGGCGGCGGCGGCGCGTTGCCGATGTCGATGCGCCCGTAGACACCCGGCGCCAGCACGCCGCTGACGGTGGCGCTGACATAGGCGTCCGCGGCTTGGGACGCTCCCGCGCCCGCAACCATGAGCGAGGCCATGGCACAAAGCGCCTTGAAATATTTTTTCATCACGGGGATTCCTCCGGTTCTCGAAAAGGGCGGCATCACGCGAGCAAAGCCGCGTAAACCATATCGCGAAACAGCGGGCGGTAATAGTCGCGCTGGTTCGGGGCCTGGATCATCAACACGGCAAACAGATCCTCGGCCGGGTCCACGAAGAATGTGGTGCCCGCGATGCCACCCCAATAGTACAGCCCGACCGAGCCCGGCACGGGTGCAATACCCTTGCTGGTGCGCACGGCAAAGCCCAGCCCGAAGCCGTGTCCGGGCGGCAGCAAGGTGCCATGGGCCGGAATGTCACCCAGGTGGTCCGACGTCATGAAGTCGACCGTGTGGGGCCCGAGCAGCCGCACGCCATCCAGCGTGCCGCGGTTGAGCAGGCATTGCAGGAAGCGCGCATAGTCGTGCGCGGTGGACATCAGGCCACCGCCGCCGCTCTCCATGGCGGGCACCTGCCGCGGCTCCAGCACGGCCATGCGCACGCCGCCATCCGGATCATGGTCAAAGGGTTCGGCAATGCGGTGGTGCTTTTCGGGAGGCACGAAAAACCCGGTGTCGACCATGCCCAGCGGCCCCAGGATGCCCTGTTGCAGGCAGTCGCCCAGGGTCTGCCCGCTCAGCACCTCGACCAGGCGGCCCAGCACATCGGTCGCGCGGCTGTATTCCCAGACGGTGCCGGGCTGGTACATGAGCGGCAAACCGGCCAGCACACGCGAAAACTCCGCCGTGCTGCGCTCGCGCGAGGCGATTCTGACCGTGCCGTACTGCCGCTGCACCGACGCATCGCCCAGAAACTCGTACGTCAGCCCGGCGGTATGGCGCAACAGATCGTGCACGGTGGGCGGCTGCACCGCGTTGTGCAGCTGCACCGTGCCATCCCGCTCCATGGCCACTTGCGGCCGGGCAAATTCGGGCAGGTATTTCTCTACCGGGTCGCTGAGCAGCACGCGCCCCTGCTCCACCAGCATCATGACCGCCACCGACACCAGCGGCTTGGTCATTGAATAGATGCGGAAGATCGAGTCCACGGTCATGGGCGCCTGCGTGGCGGGGTCCTGCAGGCCGAGCGCCGTGCACAACACAGGCTGGCCATGCCGCGACACCAGCGCCACGGCCCCGGGCAGGCGGCCGCGGTGGATTTCGTCCTGAAGGACATCGACCAGGCGCTGGAGCCGCTGCGGGCAAAACCCGGCCTGCAGGTCGGCGGCTGAAACAGAATGTCTCACCGGAGCACCTTCGCCCTGCGGGCTGCGGTGCGAGCTTGCTTGGGAACGGCCCGGCGCGGCGCTCTCGGCCCCCACGCTCCCCACTTCGTGTGGTTCGCTGCCCCCCCGGGGGGCTGAGCTTGCTTGGGAACGGCCCG
>JBGSNW010000069.1:0-2287 GCA_041739435.1 Burkholderiaceae bacterium | reverse complement strand
GTCACGATGGCCACGCGGTCTTTGAATTCGATGCTCATGGAATACTTTTCCTTGTAGATTCGTCGCCTGGGCGAACGAGTGTGGTTGTATAAAGCAAGTTGGTGCCAGCAGGTCCGTGAGCCCGCCGCCGGGCACCGACTTTACTGCACACGCCACCACTTACCGGCCCCGTCCGCCCATGCTCCTGACACCTGACACCTTCACCCCGTCGCTGGCAACCCTCTCGCAGACCGACGCGCTGCATTTTGTATTTCGCGGCGACGAATTGCTGCTGCGCGAAGACGATCTGGCCCTGCCCGACACCGCTGCCCTGGCCTGGCTCGCCCTGACCCGCGACGCGCG
Source organism: Burkholderiaceae bacterium (assembly GCA_041739435.1). GTDB lineage: Bacteria > Pseudomonadota > Gammaproteobacteria > Burkholderiales > Burkholderiaceae_C > PHCI01. The sequence goes on along the minus strand of JBGSNW010000069.1, from coordinate 1,945 downwards.
CCATCCGGTGGGGCTGTTGCACGGCCGCTATTGCGACTGCGCATGGCTGCCCGCCGACCGCGAACCGCTGCCGGGGTTCATCTTTCGCAAGCTCCGCTCGCTGTTTGGCGTGCTGGAAGAAGACCGTCTGGCGGTGGCTGGGCGGGCGTTCCAGATCGCCAACTGGGCGCGCACCCACCGCTTTTGTGGCGCCTGCGGCACCCCCACCGAACACGTGGCGGGCGAGCGATCCATGCGCTGCCCGTCGTGTGGCCACCAGGCCTACCCGCGGATTTCGCCCGCCATGATGGTGCTGGTGCTGCGCGACCGCCACATCCTGCTGGCCCGCCACACCCATTCACCGGCGCCGTTTTTCACCGCGCTGGCCGGATTCCTGGAAGCGGGCGAATCGGTCGAGGAGGCCGTGCATCGCGAGGTGCTTGAAGAGGTGGGCCTGAAGGTGCGGGACCTGCGCTACTTTGGCAGCCAGCCCTGGCCCTTTCCGCACTCGCTCATGGTGGCGTTCACCGCGGAATACGCCGGTGGGGACATCCGCATCGACGAAGCCGAAATCGCGGAAGCACGCTGGTTCGGCCCCGGCGACCCGATGCCGAAGATCCCCTTCGGGTTGTCGATTGCCAGCCACCTGATCCGCGCGCACCTGCCCGACGGCCCCAACGCCGCCTGATCTTGATCGGCGACTCGCCCAGGAATTCCCTCGGGAAATTTCACAGGCACGAACCGCGCCTGCGTCAGGCGTCCAGGGGACTCGTCCGCACCTTCAGACTGCGGGGCAACGCCCCATGGAACCGGTTCGACAGGGCCGCGATTTTCTGGCGAGCGGCGCGTTCACCATGACACGCGCTGAGAACTTTCATCAAGTCCGCCCGCAGGTACCACAACGCCGTGGTGTCGGCGGCGAAATAGATCTTCTGCCGCAAATAGGCCTGCGCCGTCGAATCTTGCGCGCATTGCAGGGCCGTGAGCATGTGCAGCCGTATCGCTTCCAGCCGCTCGTCCGTCACTTCCGGGTCGGTTGGCAAATCGGCCCCCAGCCAGCTGTAAATGCTGTCGCGCAACCGATTTCCGAGCCGTCGCATGGGGCCACGATGGGTCTGCAGGGTTTGCCGCACCAGAAAATCGGAATAGCGCGACGAGTCCGCCAGACTCGTGGTCACCGCTTCCGCAAAGATTCCGGGTTTCATTTCGGGAGTTTCCTGATTGCACGACCGTAAGTGCCGGGCCGACATCTTCTCGGTTGTCAGCTTGTGGTCACCACGACTTTAGGCGGGCGGACCGCTACAGGAACTTTGAAAAAGCGTGACTTTTTACCGGTTTCTCAAGGGTCCAGGCCCAAGCTGCGGTACTGTCAGGCCTCCAAGGGGATGCAGTTTTCGGACGCCGGTAATTGCCCAATCCAGTGGTCGATGGCCGCCGGATCGTTGACCGTCCGGATCGCCCCCCACGCCGCTTGCGCCTGCGGGAATTCGCGGCGCAGAAAATTCAGCCATTGTTTGAGCCGACCGGCCCGGTGCCGGGGCTCGACATGGCCGCAGAGCAGTTGCCAATAATCTTGCAGCAGCGGGATCAGGCCATGCCAATCGACCGCAGCGCCAAAAGACTCCTCGCCCGACACCGCGCGAATGGCCCGGGCCAGGCCTGGGTCGGCCACCATGCCACGCCCCAGCATCAGCGTGTGGCAGCCCGACACTTCGCGGCAGCGCAGGGCATCGGCCACCGACCAGATTTCGCCGTTGGCCACCACGGGAATGGCCACGCCGCGCCGGATCTCGTCGATCCGCTCCCAGTAGGCAGGCGGGCGGTAGCCGTCGGCCCGGGTGCGGACGAGCTGGTGGTGCACGCCCGCACCCTGGCCGACGGCTACCGCCCGCCTGCCTACTGGGAGCGGATCGACGAGATCCGGCGCGGCGTGGCCATTCCCGTGGTGGCCAACGGCGAAATCTGG
>JBGSNW010000015.1:0-16825 GCA_041739435.1 Burkholderiaceae bacterium | reverse complement strand
CCACGACGCCGTGCGCCTGGCCGGCGAGCCCGAACGCGAAGCCCGGGCGCACCGCCACCGCGAAGGCATCACCATCGACGACACCACCTGGGCTGAAATCCACGCCGCAGCCCACAAGGTGGGGGCACCCCAGATTTAGGGTGTTTTAAGGTTTTTAGAGGTTTTTAGGCCTCCAGCCCCCCGCCGAATGGCGATAGTTTGCTATTGGATTTAAAGCATCAAGGCCAGGCTGGCCTCAAGGTGCTCGGACGGCAGCCGCTTGAAGCCCGAGCGCGCAAAACGCTGCAGGCGCCCCACGGCGAAGGCGGTGAGTGCGCCCGCCGCCACCTGGGCATCCACCGTGGGCGTGGCCGAGCCGTTGGTTTGCGCCGCGCCGCGCAGGCTCTGGCGCAGCGCCGCTTCGATCTTGTCGAAGAACTGGTTCATGCGCTGCTGCAGCCGCTCGTTTTCATAAACCAGCGCGTCGCCCACCATCACACGTGTCATGCCGGGGTTTTTCTCGGCAAACTGCAACAGCATGGTGACCACCTTGGCGGCCTGCGCGGCCGGGGGGTCGTCGCGCTCGGTGATTTGCGTGACCAGCGAGAACACGGTCTGCTCGATGAACTCGATCAGCCCCTCGAACATCTGCGCCTTGCTGGCGAAATGCCGGTACAGGGCGGCCTCGCTCACTTCAAGCCGGGCGGCCAGTGCGGCGGTGGTGATGCGATCGGCGCCGGGTTGCTCCAGCATGCCGGCCAGGGCCTGCAGAATCTGCACACGCCGCTCGCCCGGCTTGGGGCGCTTGCGCACCGGAGCCCCGGATTCGACGGCAGGGGTTGTTTCTTCAGGGGGGCTCAGCTCGGCGTCAGGCATCATGTAACAGGTCGTGTTGGCGAAGATTCTCGCACAGCACCGGCAAGGGTTTTGCCGGAGTGCGCCACGGGCCAAATGCCCCTAAAAACCTCGGGCCTCAATGCGACCGGATCATCGTGCCGTAGGCCTGGTCGGTCAGAATCTCCAGCAGCATGGCATGGGGCACCCGGCCGTCGATGATGTGCACGGTGTTGACGCCACTGCGGGCCGCGTCCAGCGCGCCGCTGATCTTGGGCAGCATGCCGCCCGAAATGGTGCCGTCGGCAAACAGCTCGTCGATGCGGCGGGCCGTCAGGTCGGTCAGCAGCTTGCCGGCCTTGTCCAGCACGCCCGGGGTGTTGGTCAGCAGCACCAGCTTTTCGGCCTTGAGCACGCTGGCCAGCTTGCCGGCCACCACGTCGGCGTTGATGTTGTAGCTTTCGTTGTGCTCGCCAAAGCCGATGGGGCTGATGACGGGAATGAAGGCGTCGTCCTGCAGCGCCTTGACCACGCTCGGGTCGATGGCCACGATGTCGCCCACCTGGCCCACGTCGTGTTCCTTGGCCGGGTCCTGGTTGTCCACCATCTTGAGCTTTTGCGCGCGGATCAGCCCGCCGTCGCGCCCCGTCAGGCCCACGGCCTTGCCGCCCGCCTGGTTGATCAGGCCCACGATGTCCTGCTGCACCTCGCCGGCCAGCACCCATTCGACCACTTCCATCGTCTCGGCATCGGTCACCCGCATGCCCTGGATGAACTCGCCCTTCTTGCCCAGCCGCTTGAGCGCGGTCTCGATCTGCGGGCCGCCGCCGTGCACCACCACCGGGTTCATGCCCACCAGCTTGAGCAGCACCACGTCTTCGGCAAAGTCGGCCTGCAGCGCCGGGTCGGTCATGGCGTTGCCACCGTACTTGATGACCAGCGTCTTGCCGTGGAACTTGCGGATGTAAGGCAGCGCCTGCGCCAGAATTTCGGCCTTGTCGCGGGGCGGGATGTGGGTGGTGTCGGTCATGGTGGCAGCCCGAAGTCGGAATGATGTGGGGCAAATTGTGCCGTATCGAAGGACCAATCCCTACACAGCCCCCCGCCCCGAAAGCACCACGCGCACGGTTTTGAGCAGGATCACAAGGTCAATCCAGAGCGACCAATTGCGCACGTACCAGCTGTCGTAGGCGGCCCGGTCGTCAAAGCTGGTGTGGCTGCGCCCGCTCACCTGCCACAGGCCAGTGATGCCGGGGCGCACCTGCAGGTACAGCTCCATGGCGTCGTGCGGGTATCGCGGCAATTCGCGCCGCAACAGGGGGCGCGGGCCCACCAGGCTCATATCGCCGCGCAGCACGTTCCAGAGCTGGGGCAACTCGTCGATGCTGCTGCGGCGAATCCAGCGTCCGACCTTCAAGACACGCGGATCGTCTGGCAGCTTGAAATTCCCGTTTTCATAGCGGGCCAGCAAATCCGGATCCGAAACCCTCCAGTTTTCCAGTATCGCATCCGCGTCATGAACCATGGAGCGAAACTTGATGAAGGGAAAGTCGGCGCCATCATTCATGCGCGACTTGCCGCCCACGCGTGGCTGGGTATACAACACCGGCCCGCCGTCCTCGCGCCAGATGCGCCAAGCCACCCACGCCATCAGGGGCGACAACACCAGCAACAGGGCGCTGGAAATGGCAATGTCCACCGCACGCTTGGCACCGGTCGAAAGCGGGCTAAGCAGCTCCGGGCGCATGCGCAGCAGCAGCAAATCATTGCTGAAAAAGTGTTGCGCCTGCAAGCCGTAAGCGGGCAACCCAGCAAGCTGCGGTACCACGAACACCTCGAACCGGTTGGCATGCAGCGTCGGCACCAGCTTCGCCGTCTGGCCATTGTCCCCATCGTCCAGCGCCACCACAATCACCTCGCACCTCAAACCATGCGCCAGACTCTCGACGTCCTGCTCCGGGAAATAGACCGGGATAGGCGGCAGTTCATTGGCGGCCGTCAAGTCAGCACCAGCCTGGGCGCCGGAAAATGACGCCAGGCCTACCACCTCCAACCCCATGTTGCGTTCGTGTTCGAGCGCCCGCCATACGGCTCGGGCACTGGCACTTTCGCCCACGACCAACGCGCGGCGGCGCCATAGGCCGAATTTAATCAACATCTCGCGCACAGCCAGTCGCGCCAACGGCAGCAGCACAGCCACCAGCGTCCAAGCAAGCAAAGGCACTGCCCGCAGCTGCCCGATCTGGATGAAAAAGTTCAGCGCGAAATTTGCCAGGGCCATCAGGCCCACCGTGCGCCAGGCAACGCGAATTTCCTCCCAAAAGGCCGCGCGACGACTGTATTGCCCATTGAAGGCCAGGACCCCTACCGCCAGCAGGCCCATGGAACTATAGGCCAGCCCCGCGTACGTGCCCAACGGCGACACCGTTGGAACGCCGGCGCGTCCGAACCACCCAGCGATTCCAACCGCCAGCATCCAAGCCACTGGCAGCACCATCATGTCCACGCCCAGCAACGTGGCCCCTCGCACCCACCCCCGTGCAGCCAGTTGCCGCCGTCGGGCCGTCGGGATGCCGCTTTTGGCTACGTGCATGGTTATTTGGTCTGTTCAAGGGAAGTGGAGCGATCTTGCCATTCCCGGGCCATGTTCAAAAAAGCCCGATCACCCGTCGCCGCGGCGTCACCACCTGCGAGCACACGGGTGGCGGGAGCCTTGGCAACGATTCTATGCAAACCGTCCGGCACTCTACCGCCACGAGTAGACAATACAGGTTCAGGAGCCCACCGACCCCGAGAATTCGGGCTCCACCCGTATTCCGCCCCAGTTCCTCCATCCCATGCCTGAAAGCCCGTCCATCCGAAAATCCGTGACCGTATCGGTGGTGAGCCATGGCCAGGCAACCATGGTCAACAAGCTGCTGTCCGATCTCAATCAACACTGCAGCGACGCCATCGAGAAGCTGGTGCTGACATGCAACACACCTGAAAAACTGGCTTTTGGGGCACACGATTTCGGTTTTGCGGTGCAAATACTGAATAACTCTCGGCCTCTGGGTTTCGGCGCCAACCACAACCGGGCTTTTGCCCATTGCGACACCGAATGGTTTCTTGTTCTCAACCCTGATTTGCGGCTGAACGCCGACGTGCTGAGCACGCTGCTGCTGCGCGCCCACCCCACCACGGGCCTGCTGGCGCCACAGGAAATGAACGAAGCCGGTCAGAAAGTGGACAACCTGCGCGGGCCGATCACCCCGTGGGAACTGTTGCAACGCAATCTTTTGCGTCGCCCCCCGTTACCTCCCCCGTACGGAGGTTGGGTCAAAGGCATGTTCATGCTGACCCGCTCTGAGGCCTACCGCGCCATTCAGGGCTTTGACGAGCGCTATTTCATGTATTGCGAAGACTTTGACCTGTGCGCCCGGCTCATGCTCCGTGCCTGGCGAGTGGATCATCATGTCGATGTTACGGTAACGCACGCATGGCAGCGCGGCAGCCACTTCTCGATCTCAAAATTCGCCGTCCACGTCGGCAGCCTGGCGCGCATGTGGGCAAGCGCCCCCTACTGGCAATATCGAAGAAACATGCGGTTGCGTCATTGACCGGAGGTTCTGTTTGTCGCCCTGAAAAAAAGCACTTCAACCCCCTGCCATGATGATTCAAGGCAAAAGCCAGCCATTGACCTCGTCAATCACTTCCGTTTTAGAGCCTCCAGCCAGCGCTTGAAGCCGCACCCGTGAAATCAAATACACAAAGCGAGCCTGCGCCAGGTCACGCAGAGCGGACACCCTTTTTTGTTCGGCGTCGAGTGTGTCAAGTACCGTGCGGCTCCCGGCCTCGAACGCGCGGCGATTCGAGCGCGCCACCTGTTCAGCAGAACGCACCGCCTGTTCGAGCGCTCGAATTCGCAGAACACCTTCCGTGACCCCCCGGAACTCACGATGCACCCGCACACCAAGATCACGACGCAACGCCTCCAGCATTTCTTCCGCTCGCGTTTGCTCTGCCAGCGCCTGCCGTATTGACGAATCCACGCCGCCCCCTGCATAAAGGGGAACATTTAGCTGCAACCCGATGAACTTGTTGGTGGAACGAATGTTGACACTCGTTACCGTGTCGCTTTCGTTACGAGACCACTGTGCCACCGCGTCAAGTGTCGGGTAATGCCCCGCCTGGGCTTTTTCAACGCCATGACGAGCCGCTTCCAACTGCGCTTTAAGCGACTGCACCTCCGGGCTGTACAGTTCGGCGCGTTCGATCCAGTCGTCCAGCCGATTGGGTTCGGGCTGTGACAGCTGCATTTTCGGAGGGTCCAACGGCGCCAGGCGGTCAACGGGCTGGTTGATCAACACCTCGAGTTGTCTGCGAGTCAGATCCAGGTTTTGGCGAGCCTCCAACTCCTGCGCCACATTGAGGTCCAGGGCGGCCTGAACCTCGTCAATGTCAGTGCGAGTTCCTGCCCCTGCGGAGAAGAGCTTGCGCGCGGCATCAAGTTGAACAGTGAAGGCGGTTTTCTGGGCGAGCGTCAAAGCCATCTGCTCTTGCGCCAGCAACGCCTCAAAATAGGCGCCACTCACGCGAACCGCGACGTTTTGCAGCTCCTGCTCCAACACGGCATTGGCGTCGGCAACCTGCGCCTCGGCCTGTCTGAAATCGGCCAGCTGAAATTTCCGCAAAATCGGCTGCCGCAGCGTTAAAGCATCGTTGGTACTGCCAAAATTTTGATTGGTTGTGAGGGGGTTGCCAGAGATGTCCGGAACCGTCCTCTGCAAGGCATTGCGGTTGCGCGAGAAGCTGGCCGACAGATTGGGCAGCAACTGCGCTCGCGCCTGCGGCAGCCGCTCCCGCCTGGCATCGGTCGACGCTCGCGCGGCGCGAATCGTCGCATCCTGATCCAACGCTGCACGATAGGCCTGCAGCAGATCGATGGGCCAAACCGAAGCGCTTGCAACGGTAGCGGCAACACCAAGCGCCATTGCCAACCGCCGACGAGCAGGGATTGATGAAACTCTCTTTTCCACCGTGTCACTCCTCGTTCATGGAAGCCGCGATGCGCTTCGTCAGGGGGTGCAGCATGTACGTCAACAATGATCGCTCACCGGTCTTCAAGACAACTTCAACCGGCATGCCTGGTTGCATCTGGCGCTTGCCCAGCATCCGCAGCCCATCTGGCGTGATCTCCACGCGCGCCAAAAAGTAACTCACATTGCTTTGGCTGTCCGTCAGGAGATCGCCCGAAACCGAAACCAGCTTGCCCTGCACCACCAACTGCGGAGAATGCGCGAATGATGAAAACCGTACATCCACGGTCATCCCTGCTTGCACGCGATCAATCAGGTGCGGCGGAACCTGAGTCTCGAGCAGCACCGACTCATTTGCCGGGACTATCTCCATCAGTTTTTGCCCTGGCGCTACAACGCCACCGACGGTCTGCGTCGCCAGCGCAAGCACCTGTCCCGATGCCGGAGACCGGATTTCGGTACGCCCCAGGTCCGCCTGCAGCGCCCGTACTCTTTCGGAATCGCCTAGAACCTCACGGGTCACATCAGCCAACTGCGACTCCACCTCCTTGCGGTAGTCCTGCTGCCGCGCGATGGCTCGCTGACGCAGCTCTTTTGATGCACGGTCAGCACGGTTCATATCCCCCAGGAGGCCCGAGATCAAGGCGCCCGACTCGGCAACCTGCCGCTCCAGTTCCATCTGACGCATCCGCGGAACATAACCCTCCTCCACCAGGCCCCGGGTATTCGTTAGCTCCTCCTTCAGCAACGCAAGCTGGCTGCGCCGACTGGAAAGCATGCTCTCGTACGATTGGAAAAGCCCCAGTTGCCCCAGAATGCTCTCCTCGATCCCCTGCAAATCGGCGCGCAGGGAACTCCTGCGGGAACGAAGCAGCTGCTCCTGGTTTTGCATCTGCTGCCGGATCAAGGGGTCTTTCGCGGCCTCGACCAGATCCGGGTGGTAGCTGATGGCGTCCCGCCCTGACAGCTCGGTCTGCAGTCGGGCCTGCGTGGCGCGCAGGCCCAGATATCGGTAGCGCAGCGATTCCAGGTTTGCCCTGGTCGCCACATCGTCGAGACGTATCAACAACTGTCCCTCGTTAACCTGGTCCCCCTCTCGCACCAGCACCTCCTTGATGATGCCGCCACTCAGATGCTGGACCGCCTTGCGCTTGGTGTCGAGCACAACCATCCCATGGCTTGGGACCCCTTCATCGAGTGGCGCATACGCGGCCCATAGCAGAAACACTCCACACCCCAGTGCCAGCACCCACAATCCGATCCGTCCAGCATGGCCAAGATCGGGGCTGCGCCCCTCGTCGGTTCCTGGGTCGGCATCGCCCGTGTGGGGCGCGGCGCCGGTACCGATAAGGCGTTTCAATGGTTGTTCGGGCATGGACATGTGGGGCTCTGACAATCAACAACAAGACAAATGAATAGCGCTTCAGCCGAAAACTCAAGCAGTCTGAAGCGAGGAGGGCGGCGTGGACTCCGAGGGCGGACCGGCAGGGCGCAAGGCCGCCAGTACCGCATCCCGCGGTCCATGCGCCACGATCTCGCCGTCCCGCAAAATCATGAGCCTGTCCGCCGCCGCGACTGCACCCGGGCGGTGCGTGATCAAGAAAATCGTCTTCCCCCGGGCCTTCAACTCGCGCACTGTCCGCAGCAAGGCCGCTTCACCCGCGTCGTCCAGATTCGCATTGGGTTCGTCCAGAACAATCAGCGCGGGAAGGCCATGAATCGCGCGCGCCAGCCCAATGCGTTGCCGTTGCCCCCCCGACAGCATGCTTCCAGCTTCCCCGATCGAGGAGTCGTAGCCCTTGGGCAGGCGCAGGATCATTTCATGCAAGCCTGCACAACGGGCCGCCTCGACAATTTTTTCTGGATCGGGTTCACCCATGCGCGCGATGTTCTCGGCGATGGTCCCATCAAACAGCTCGACATCCTGTGGCAAATACCCGATGTGCGCGCCAAGCTCAACGCGGTTCCATCCCTGAATCGGCAAACCATCCAGCAACACATCGCCCGACACGTCCGGCCAGATGCCCACCATCACGCGAGCCAGCGTCGACTTGCCCGAACCGGAAGGCCCGATGACAGCGGTCACGGTCCCGGCAGGAACCGAAAATGAAATATTTTTCAGAATTGGCGCGGTTCGCCCGGCCGCGCTGGCAAACACACCACGCAACGTGATCTCGCCGCTCGGAGCCACCCGCGACAGCGCGGAATCCCGCTCTGGAAATTCAAACAGGAGTTTTTCCAGCCGTTCAAAGGCATTGCGTGACGAAACGAAACCGCGCCACGTGCTCACCAGTTGGTCAATTGGCGCGAGCGCCCGGCCCATCAATACATTGGCTGCAATCATCGCACCCGGCGAGAGTCGCCCATCGATCACCAGCAAGGCCCCGGCGCCGAGGGACAGCGACTGCTGGCTGTACCGGATGAACTTGCTCAACGCGGCTACCCGATGCGTCTTCTCCTGCGCGAAAGAACTCTTTCCCAGCCATGACAGATAGCGCCGATCCCATTGCTTCAGCAAATTCCCGACCATGCCCATCGATTCGAGCACTTCCGCGTTCCGCAACTTGCTCTGCAGATAGCTGGTCACCTCCCCATCGACTTTCCCCGCCTCCTCGGATGGAGCCACTGTATGCCGGTGCCCGAACCAGGCCAGCGCTCCCTGAATCATCGCAAACACCAGCGCCAGGACACCGAGCCAAGGGTGCAGTAAAAACGTCACCACGATGTAGATCGGCGCCCACGGAGCATCAAAAAGCGCAAAAATGCCATTCCCGGTCAGGAACTGACGTATCTGAATCAGGTCGCCAAATGCCCTGGAGGGCGCTGCGGACGACTGCTCAAGGTAGGCGTCGAAGCTCGCGTTGAAGACACGGGTACTGAGCCGATCATCAAAACGCATGCCGGCCACCACCAAAATTCGGGACCGCAGCCACTCAGAACATGCCATCACACCAAAAAGGATGAGCGTGATCAGTGAAACGGCCGCAAGCGTGAGTTCGCTCTGACTGGCCAGCACCCGGTCAAAGACCTGCAACATGTAAATGGTCGGCGCCAGCATGAGCAGGTTCGTGACAAAGCTCAGGGCTCCGACGATCACGAATTCCCGGCGAAATGCCCACAACGTGGTCATCAGTTCACTGCGATTGAAGAAATTCGTTTTTTCCATGATGTGATCCGAAATGCCTCCCCGCTTCACGCCGTGGCGGCCAATGCATTCGCTGGCACCGCGGCGGCCTGCGCGGTTGCTTGCCCCGCGGCTTTTCTCAACGCTTCCAGCACGTCATCGCGGGGGCCAAAGGCCTGCATCACGCCGTCGCGCAAAACCAGCATCTTGTCGACCACGGCCAACACGCTGGTGCGATGCGTCATCACGACAAAGGTCGTGCCCCGCGACTTGAGATTTAAAATCGCCGCGCTCAGCGCTGCGTCGCCAGCCTCGTCGAGGTTTGAATTGGGTTCGTCCAGCACCACCAGCACCGGGTCGCCGTAAATTGCGCGGGCCAGCGCAACCCGCTGGCGCTGCCCACCTGAAAGCATGGCCCCCTCCCGGCCCACCGGGCTGTCGTAAGCCTGCGGCAGGCTCATGATGAAGTCATGCAATCCGACAGCCTGGGCGGCAGCCTTGACCTTGGCAAGTTCGATCTCTCCAAAGCGCGCGATATTCTCCGCCAAGGTCCCGTCGAGCAACTCCACCCCCTGCGGAAGATAGCCGAGGTGAGGACCCAACTCACTCTTGTCCCAAGCAAATACATCGGCTCCGTCAAGTCGCACCTTGCCACTTGCCGCTGGCCAAAGACCGACCAATAACCTGGCCAAGGTCGTCTTCCCGGAGGCCGACGGCCCCACCACGGCGAGCACCTCGCCCGGCTGCAACGCAAAGGCCACGTTCCGGAGAATCGCCCCCGTTGTCCCCGGCGCACCCGCCACCAGGCTCTCGACTTGCAACAAGCCCCGTGGCTCTGGCAACGCCATCGAGGGCGGCCTGGGTGGAAGCGCTTTCAGCAGATCGTCCAGACGCCGCCATGCATCCCGAACGTTCACCACCGTCCGCCATTGCGTCACAATCTGGACCAGCGGCGCCAGCACTCGCCCTCCCAACACCGAGCCAACGACCATCATGCCGGCCCCGCCGTTGAGCCGGTCATGCAGCAGCAGCCACGCACCCAGCCCCAGCAACAAGGACCCCATCACCACCTGCAGGAACTTCGTCACCGCCTGATAGCCGCCAGCCCTGATCGAAGCAATGGCTTGCAACGTGAGAAATTCGCGTTGGCGGGTCATCCAGCGACGGTGGACATCGCGAAGCATGCCCATGGACTCGATGACCTGGGCATTGCGCAACAGGCCGTCGGCGTATTGCTGCGCCGCGATCGCACTGCGATTCGCCGCCACCAGGGGCGGCTGCGTGCTCCGCTCGTTAAGCCAACCCAGAAAAACCTGTAGCACCGAACCCACCACCGAAGCCCAGCCAAGCACCGGGCTGATCGCGAACACCAACACCAGCATGACCAGTGAAACAGGCGCCTCCATCAACGCCAGCAACGGCGGCGAATGCAAAAATTCCCGAACGACACGAAAATCCTTCAGCGGCTGCGTACTACCCCCTGGCACACGCTTGAGGTTGGCTGCGAAGATTGCGCCAAAAACACGGTGGCGCATCTTTTTGTCCAGCTCCAAGCCGGCCAGGTGCATGATTTCCGCGCGCGCCCATTCGAGAACCTCCATGACCACATACGCCCCCAGGACCAGAAGCGTCAACATGGCCAGCGTGAGATGACTTCGACTGTTGACCACCCGCTCGTAGACTTCCAGCATGTACCCGCTCGGCGCCAGAACCAGCAAGCCCGAACACAGGCTGAACCAGGTGGCCCGCACGAAATATGGCCGCAAGGACGACACCGCCTGATGCAGCTCGGACGACGTTTTCTGCCTGCTCATGCGGCCTCCTCCACCAATACATATTCGGGAATTTCACTTGCCCCCTGCTCCACGCCAGCATCCGCCTCGGCGCTCGCTGAACGTGAGGCAAAAAGGCACGACAGCGCAAAACTGTCCACCGACGTTCGAGACAACACAATTTCCCGCAATTTCTTTTCATGAAAGCTGGCCTCGTCCTCGGGGCGCAGCGCCAGTTGAAAGCGGATACGACCGTCCAGCGTGTACATGGACAACTGCCCGTCCTTGACGCTGAGCGTGTGCCGGTCGAAATACACCGGGCAGGTATCCGTGAAGCGCAGCAACGGCAAAGGCCTGTCGCCCAGCCTGGCGACGTTGAAAGGGCTCGCAGGATGCTGATACACCAACCGACTGACGCGGCAAACCGAATAAATCGCGTTACACACCATCTGAGACCCCATCGCGGGAAACCGGTCCCTCAAAAGTTTGTACGCCAGATGGTGCAGCGCCACGCGGTTCCAGCAACGCGACTTCTGAACCAGTGGCGCGAGCGCATTGCAAACTTGCGCAAATCCTTCCTGCAGCGCACGCAAGCGGGCGAGCTGCTCGGGCGATCCGTCCAGGGGAATGCGCAACAATAAATTCATATAGGAAGAGATTGTACTTCTTCCTATATGAATTTTTCAAATGTCCACAACCCTGCCAACAACCATCCCGTCAGGGCTGCCTCCAACGCCCCCGGTCCACGCACGCCCCCCCAAAAATGGCTCGTGCGAGAATTGCCGACCTTCCCATGATTGAAGGAGCGGGTCGCAATGGACCCTCCGCAGAGTCAAGGCAGACGAATCTGAACCCCAATACTTCGTCGGACCCGGGCCATGGCCCCAAGACGCAGACACCATGATCACAGACGAAAACCTGGACGCCAGCGACACCGCAAGAATCGAGGCTCGCCACGACACAGGCCCGGTGATCGAAGCGACAGGTCTTGGAAAGGCTTACTACCCCACGGCAACGCCCATGGGCGCACTGCTGTCCGCACTGGCGGGCACAAACAGCCATACGCCGCCCTTTTGGGCCTTGCACCCATTGGACCTGTCGATCAAACGCGGCGAAGTGCTGGGCCTGGTCGGGCACAACGGTGCGGGCAAATCCACCCTGCTTCAAATACTCAGTGGCACACTGGCGCCCAGCGTCGGGCAGCTCCGGGTTAGCGGCCGTGTTGCTGCGCTGCTTGAGCTTGGCGCCGGCTTCAACCCGGAATTCACGGGCCGCGAAAACCTGCTGCTCAACGGCCCTTTGATGGGCCTGAGCCGCCGCGCACTGGCCGACCGGCTCGAAGACATCATTGTATTTTCCGGCATTGGCCAGTTCATCGACCAACCGGTCAAGACCTATTCCAGCGGAATGTTCGTGCGCCTGGCGTTTTCACTGGCCACCAGCGTCGAGCCCGACATTCTGATTGTCGACGAGGCCCTGTCGGTGGGCGACGGCGAGTTCGCACGCAAGTCCTTCGACCGCATCCTCGGCCTGCGGGAAAGTGGCACCACGATCCTGTTCTGTTCACACTCCATGTACCAGATCGAGTCGCTTTGCACGCGCGCCATCTGGCTGGACCACGGGCAGGTCCGGCAAATTGGATCGCCCGCCCGTGTGACAGCGGCCTATCAGGAGCACATGGACCGGCTTTCCGCCCCGCCGCCCAGCGTCGGCCTGCAGTCCACCGCGGAACCTGTTGTGACGTCTCCGGGACATGCCCGCATCCGATCCCTGAGCCTGGCCTGCGACGGACAACGTGGCACCCATGCGCACGCGGTGTCCGGGCACAGTGACGTCAGCGTCAGCATCGGCTTCGAATCGGACCCCCGGCTACCCTCCCCCACTGCCGCCGTCACCGTCAATGCCGCGGACGGCCGCATCCTCGCCAGCTCCGGCACCTGGATCGACGCCGTCACACTGCAACGCGACGCCACCGGCCGCGGGACCGCCACCATCCGCTTTCCGGCACTTTCCCTGCTCAAGGGAAGGTACACCTTTGCCGCCTACCTCTTTTGCGAACGTGGCCTGCACGTCTACAGCGCAGCGGAAAAGTTCGCGATGCTGACCGTTGAGCAAACGCACCTCGAGCAGGGCCTGGTTTCGCTACCCCACGCGTGGACGGCTGAAGCCGGATACGCCCAGACCATGGTGGCGCCCACGGACGAAGCCCCGGAAGCGCCCGAAGCGCCCAGCCCGCCTTTAACGCTGCCCCCCGACTGGACTTCGCACTATGCAACACACTGGTCCCGTCCGGACGACCAGCAAGGGCTGCTTGACCTGTTCAACCAGGCATTTGCCAACACGATGCCGGTCGCGCGCTGGAACTGGAAATACCGGCAGGCGCCCGTCTGGGGCATCGTGGTCCGGCAAGAAAACCAATACGCGGCATTTTTCGGTGGCATGCCCCGCAAGATGAGCCTTGGCGGACGCACCTTGAGCACGGTTCAGATTGGTGACGTCATGGTGGCCCCATCGCACCGCGGCACCCTGTCCCGCACAGGCCCGATGATGCGCAGCGCGGCGGCCTACTTTGGCAACATGCACCAGCTCTATCCTGAAGTCCGCTTCGCCTTTGGCTTCCCCTCGCTGCGGCACCTCAGGCTTGGGCTCAAGCTGGGCCTGTATCTTGAAGTCGACACCATCTCCACCCTCACCTGGAGCGCACTGCCCCCCGCTCGCCACCCGCTGACCAAAACCCGCGACGTGCACCAGGTTCTGGAGCGCTCCGCCTCGGCCCACCTGCAACAGCTCTGGCGCGCCATGCAGAACGACTGGCCCGACATGCTGCTGCCCATGCGCGATGCCGAACGCTGGAACTACCGCTACGCCGAACACCCCGAGCACGTCTACCGCGTCACACTGGTCAGCAACCGCTGGACCGGCAAACCCCTGGCGGCCGTTGTCGTCAGGGCGCATGCCGATCACCTGGAATGGACCGATTACCTCGGCCCGCGACAAGGCATCGCGGTTGCACTGCGGGCCGTGCGCATGCAGGCCGGCGCACTTGGCGTGCCCAGCGTGCGCGGCTGGTTCAGCTCGCGCCTGATTGAAGAGTTTTCGCAGGCCCAGGCCACCGTCGAACCCACTGAAATTCGCGTGCCAGTCAACCTGCAGGGCCACTCGCCCGACGCCGCACGACCGCCAGCTCCTTTGTGGCTGATGGCGGGCGACACTGATTTTCGCTAGAAAAAACCGAATCAGAAATTTATGGACCTCGACCCCGACCTGCTGGACATTTCGGCCGTAACCTTCAACTCCGAACGCTGGCTTGCCCCCTTTGTGCAAAGCCTGCGCCAGCAAGCCTATCCATGCCGCCGGATCAGGCTCCTGTTTCGCGACAACGGCTCCACCGACCAGACCGTGGCGCGCCTGCGCGAAATCGCCGCGAACTTCAGCGGCGAATTTGCCGAGATCCGCATCGACGAAGGAAGCAACGTCGGCTTCGGCCAGGGCCACAACGCCAACCTTGCAAACGCCCGGGCCCCGTGGCTGCTGGTGACCAATGTCGACCTCGAATTCGAAGCCAGCACACTGAACACCCTCGTCACAACCGCCCAAACCGACCCACCCGAGGTGGTGGCCTGGGAATGCCGCCAAAAACCATTTGAACACCCCAAACACTACAACCCCGTCACGGGCGAAACCGCCTGGTGCTCCAGCGCGTGCATCCTCTACCGGACCGACGTGCTGCGACAGGTCGGCGGCTACGAGCCACAAATCTTCCTCTACGGCGAAGATGTAGAGTTGTCTTACCGCCTGCGCGACCAGGGCTGGCGCTTGCGCTACACCCCCACAGCCACCGTCTGGCACTACGCCTATGCGCATGCCGCTGAAATCAAGCCCGCGCAGTTTCTGGGCAGCACCCTGGCCAACGTCCTGCTGCGCTGCCGCTACGGCAGCCGGTCGGAAATCGTGCGGGGTTTGCTCATGTACCTGGGGCTGTTCCTGCTCAAGCCACAAATCCCGTCCCAACGTGCCCGCCTTGCAAAAAACGGCCTGAAACTGCTGCGCCTGGCGCCCTATTTTCTGCGCACCCGCAAAAAGTCTTCGGCGCACTTTCCGTTTCGCGTCTGGGACTACGAAATGACCCGCCACGGCGCCTTTCTCGAATACACCCGCCACGCCGACAGCACCGCGTCGGAGTCCCTGGTCAGCATATTGGTCCGCACCATGGCCGGGCGCGCGGGCAAACTCGCCGAGGCCATCGCCTGCATTGCAGCACAAACCTACCAGCCCATCGAGCTCGTCATCGTCGAAGACGGCTCCGACACCGCCCTGCCCCAGGTGATGCAGGCGCGCCAAACCGGCCGCTTTCGCGCCGTTCAATACCGGGCGCTGCCCAAAGTGGGGCGCTGCCTTGCGGGCAATGCCGCGCTCGAAATCTCCACGGGCGAACTGCTGTGTTTTCTTGACGACGACGACCTGCTGTACGCCGACCACGCCGAAGTGCTGGTACAAGCCCTGCGCGAGCGGCCCCAGCTCGGCGGCGCCTACGCCCTCTCGTACGAAGTCCGCACCGAAGTCATCCAGGCCGAACCCTGGGTTTACCGCGACGTTGAACACAACCTGCGATACCGCCAGCCGTTCAGCCGCGCGCTCATGTGGCACCACAATTACCTGCCCATCCAGACCGTCATGTTCCGTCGCGGCCTGTATGAAACCTGCGGCGGCTTCGACCCCGAACTCGAAAACCTCGAAGACTGGAACCTGTGGGTTCGCTACACGCTGAACCACGACTTCGAAATGGTGGACAAAGTCACCTCGCTGTACCGTGTGCCGGCCCGCGCCGACGCGGCCCTTGCACGGCAGCACTCGCTGGACGACTATTACAGCAAGGCCCTGGCCAAGCATGACGCGCTGCGGACCACCCTGAGCCCCAACCAACTGCTCAAAATGGCCGAGGAACTGGCACGCAACCTCTATTTCGTCACCGTGCCCAAGGCCCCGCTGCGCGACGCCGTGTTGTCCAGGCCCTGGCTGGCAAGGCTCTACTTTCCGGCGCGCAAGGCCGCGGGCTGGCTGCGCAGGGCCGCACGACGAATCGGCTGACCATGGAACACTGGTTCATCCCCAACGCACCGGCCAGCCTGCCCCCGGCCGACAGCGTGCTGATCATGGCCCCGCACCCCGACGACGAAGTATTTGGCTGCGCAGGCTGCGCCGCCCTGTACGCCCGCGCCGGCGCCAAGGTAACGCCCTTCATCCTGACCGACGGTGGTGGCCACCTTGCCGGAGAACAACGCCAACACGTCATGCAAACCCGCCATGCGGAAAGCACCCGCGCCGCGGCAACGCTGGGCACCCAGGCACCCCAGTTCGGCCCCTGGGCCGACCGGCAACTCAGCAGCGTCACCGACCTGGCCGAGCATCTGGCCGCCATGATCGAACGCACCCAGGCGCAAATGGTGTTTGCGCCGTCCCCCTGGGAGGTTCACCCCGACCACCGCGCCACCGCCTGGGCCACCGTCATGGCCCTGCAAAACCGGCTCCAGTCCGGCCAGACCGTGCCCGACCTCGCCTTTTATGAAGTTGGCGCGCCGCTGCGGCCCACCCACCTCATCGACATCACCCCCGTTTTTGACGCCAAAAAACAGGCCATGGCCTGCTTTCCGTCGCAGCTTGGCCAACAACGCTACGACGTTCACATTGCCGCGCTCAACACCTTTCGCACCTATACCCTCCCTGGCACCACCCTGGCGGCAGAAGCGCTGGCCATCGTTCCACCGCACGCGCTGCAAGCCTTTGCCAGCGCCTACGGTGAGCAAGCCCCCCCCGGGCTGGCCATGGTGACCGAAGCCGCGCTACAACGCGCCGACACCCTGGCAGAACAAATGCAGGCCCGGGCCGCCGAACAAGACCAGGCCCTTGCGCAGCACCAACACCACGCCGCTGAGCTCCAGGCCGCGCTACTCGCACAAGAACGCCACGCCGCCGAACAGCGGCTTGCGCACCAACACCACGCCGCTGAGCTTCAGGCCGCGCTACACGTGCAAGAACGCCAGGTGGCTGAGCTTCAGGCCACGCTGCAGCGCATGCTGGCCTCCCGCTCGTGGCGCATC
>JBGSNW010000054.1:0-4862 GCA_041739435.1 Burkholderiaceae bacterium | reverse complement strand
CGAAATCCTACAAATCCTGAGCCTGACCATGTTCGAAACAACCCCGATAAATCAACGACTTACCCCACCCTCAATCGATTCAGATCTGAGTTTCGAGCCTCAACAGCTCGTGCTCCTCTGAAAAACGTTGGGACACTACTGGTACAACATGAAAGCCTATCGGTAGATGTAGTCGCGCTGGAACGGATAGTCTGATTGTGCGCCGCGCAATGGGGTGCCGTCCAGCCTGCCGTCGGGCCGCGTGGCCAGCATCTGGTGCAGCGAGATCCAGCCGTGCTCGAAACACATGGCGCTGCCCGCCAGATACAGGCGGTAAGCGCGCAGGATGCGCTCGGCATTCTTGTTGCCCGCGGTGGCGCGCAGAACCTGGCGGGCGGCGTCGAGCTGCGACTCCAGTGCGTCGGACCAGGCCCACAGCGTGCGGCCATAGTGCGGGCGCAGGCTTTCGGTGTCCACCATCTCCAGGCCTGACTGCGCCATTTCGCGCAACACGCGGCTCACGTGCAGCAACTCCCCACCGGGGAAGATGTATTTCTCGATGAAGTCGCCCATGCCGGCACCCAACTGGTCGTTGTCGGTGCTGCCTGCGGTGATGCCGTGGTTGAGCACCAGCCCGCCCGGGCGCAACAGCCGCCAGATTTTCCCGAAATAGGCCTGCATGTTGGCCTTGCCCACGTGTTCGAACATGCCAATCGACGAAATGCGGTCAAACGCCTGCGTTTCTTCGAGTTCGCGGTAATCGCACAACAAGGCTCGCACCCGCCCCTGCAGGCCACGCGCCTCGATCTCGCGCACCATGTGCGCGTGCTGGTTGCGCGAGAGCGTGATGCCGGTGGCGTCCACCCCGTAATGTTCGGCCGCCCAAAGCAACAGGCCGCCCCAGCCCGCACCGATGTCCAGAAAGCGGTCGCCGGGGCGCAGCATGAGCTTGCGGCAGACGTGGTCGAGCTTGGCCTCCTGGGCCTGGGCCAGCGACAAGGTCGCTTCGCGGTAGTACGCACAGGAATAGACCCGCCGCGGGTCCAGCCACAAGGCATAGAAATCGTCGGACACGTCGTAGTGCTGGCGGACCTGCGCCGCATCACGCTCCAGCGAGTGGGCGGTCAACGACTTGGCGCGCCGCAAGAGGTGCCCCCACCACTGCATCTCCGACGTGGCCGGGTGGCCGGGCAACAGGCTCGCCGCCACCGCCATCAGGTCGCGCATGCTGCCCTGCAGGCTGACCTTGCCTTCCACGAACGCTTCGCCGATCCGGCCAATCTGGCCAGCGGCCATGGACGCCAGGCTGGACCAGTTGCCAAACGACAGGGTGACCATCGCATGGGGCGGACCGATGTGCTGCCCCGCCGGCAACCGCACGGCCACCGGGACCGGCAGCGCATGCAGTTGCGCCTCAATTTTCCGGGTGATGTGCTTCATGGGGTGTGTTATGCCCCCACGCGCGCACGGCGTCAACCGCCCCCCATCCGGACGCCCCACCGGGTCCCGGTGAACTCTCACCGAAGCACAGGGCCGATCCCGGATTGACAATATTTTGTTTATGCTTAAACTATTTGATCATGAACATCCTGTGCATCGGCGGCGGTCCGGCCGGCCTGTATTTCGCGCTGCTCATGAAGCAGATGAACCCCCACCATCGCGTGACGGTGGTCGAGCGCAACAAGCCCTACGACACCTTTGGCTGGGGAGTGGTGTTCTCCGACGCCACCATGGACAACATGCGCGAATGGGACCCGGTCACGGCCACCGAGATCCAGAAGGCTTTCAACCACTGGGACGACATCGAGCTGCACTTCAAGGGCGAAGTCATCCGCTCGGGCGGGCACGGCTTTGTGGGCATTGGCCGCAAGAAGCTGCTCAACATCCTGCAGGCACGGTGCGAGCAGCTGGGCGTCGATCTGGTGTTTGAAACCGACGTTGTCTCCGACGCCGACTTTCCCGAAGCCGACCTGATCATCGCCAGCGACGGCATCAACTCCAACATACGCGCGCGCCACCAGGACGTGTTCCAGCCCGACATCGTGGTGCGCCCCAACCGCTACATCTGGCTGGGGACCCACAAGCAATACGACGCGTTCACCTTCCTGTTCGAAAAGACCGAGCACGGCTGGTTTCAGGCGCACATCTACAAGTTCGACGAGAACACCGCCACCTTCATCGTCGAATGCCCCGACCACGTGTGGCAGGCCCACGGCCTGGACCAGGCCGATCAGGCCGAATCCATCGCGTTCTGCGAGAAGCTGTTCGCCCGCAACCTGCAGGGTGAAAAACTGATGACCAACGCGCGCCATCTGCGCGGCTCGGCCTGGCTCAATTTCCAGCGCGTCAAATGCGCGCAGTGGTCGCTCTTCAACGGCCGCAGTCATGTGGTGCTCATGGGCGATGCGGTGCACACCGCCCATTTCGCCATCGGGTCGGGCACCAAGCTCGCCATCGAGGACGCGATCGAGCTGACGCGCCAGTTCCGCGATCTGGGCGACACGCCCGCGCACATCCCCGAGGTGCTGGCCCGCTACCAGGCGCTGCGCAGCGTGGAGGCACTGAAGCTGCAGAACGCCGCCTGGAACGCGATGGCGTGGTTCGAGGTGTGTGGCCAGCGCTATTGCGACCGCATGGCGCCGCCCCAGTTCATGTATTCCATGCTCACACGCAGCCAGCGCATCAGCCACGAGAACCTGCGGCTGCGCGACCGCCAATGGCTCGAGGATTACGAGGCCTGGTTCTCGGGTGGCCCGGTGGTCCCGCCCATGCTCACGCCGCTGAAGGTGCGCGAGCTCACGCTTCACAACCGCATCGTGGTTTCGCCCATGGCGACCTACAGCGCGGTGGAGGGCACGCCGCAGGACTTTCACCTGGTGCACCTGGGCGCGCGTGCGCTCGGCGGCGCTGCCCTGGTCATGGTCGAAATGACGAGCCCAACGCCCGAAGGCCGCATCACCCCGGGTTGCACCGGCCTGTGGAACGACGAGCAGACCGCCGCGTTCCGGCGCATCTGCGATTTCGTCCACGCCCAGGGCACGGCCAAGATCGGCCTGCAGCTGGGCCACAGCGGCCCCAAGGGTTCCACCCAGCTGGGATGGGAGCAGACCGACGAACCGCTCCAGGACGGCAACTGGCCCCTGCTGGCCGCCAGCGCCGTGCCCTACGGCACGCAGAACCAGGTGCCCCACGCCTTGACACGCGCCGACATGGACCTGCTGACGCAGCAGTTCGTGGCGGCCACGCAGCGCGCGGTGGCGGCCGGTTTTGACTGGCTGGAACTGCATTGCGCGCACGGCTACCTGCTGTCGAGCTTCATCACACCGTTGACCAACCGGCGAACCGACGAATACGGGGGCGACATCACCAGCCGCTGCCGTTATCCGCTGGAGGTGTTTCGCGCCATGCGCGCGGTGTGGCCAGCGCATCTGCCCATGAGCGTGCGCATCTCGGCCCACGACTGGGCCCCCGGCGGCAACACCGACGACGATGCCGTGGTGGTGGCACGGCTGTTCAAGGACGCGGGCTGCGACCTGATCGACGTCTCGTCGGGACAGACCACACGCGATGCCCGGCCGGTGTACGGCCGCATGTACCAGACGCCGTTTGCCGACCGCATCCGCAACGAAGTGGACATCCAGACCATCGCGGTGGGCGCCATCAGCGAGGCCGACCATGCCAACAGCATCATCGCCGCCGGGCGGGCCGACCTGTGCGCCATCGCCCGGCCACACCTGGCCGATCCGGCCTGGACTTTGCACGAGGCCGCCAAACTGCAGACGCAGGCCGTCGCGTGGCCGCGCCAGTACCTCAGCGGTCGCGATCAGCTCTACCGCGAGTTTTTGAAGCAAAAACAGGCCATTGCCCCCGTCAATTGGTCATAGTTTGCTATTTATTTCAAAGCAAGCAACACGCCCCACCGAAGATGGACCTCGAAGCCCGCGCCCACGCCGAACATCCCGAAGCCCTGCGTCTGTGGCTGCGCATGCTCACCTGCACCCAGCTCGTGGAAAAGCAGGTGCGCACCCGCCTGCGCGAGCGTTTTGACACCACGCTGCCGCGATTCGACCTCATGGCCCAGCTTGAACGCGCGCCCGACGGCCTGCGGATGAACGAACTGTCGCGCCGCATGATGGTCACCGGCGGCAACGTGACCGGCATCACCGACCAGCTTGTCACCGAAGGGCTGGTCGAGCGCGTGGACGTGCAGGGCGACCGCCGCGCCTACCGCGTGCGCCTGACGGCATCGGGCCGGCGCCAGTTCCGTGACATGGCCGCGCAGCACGAAGACTGGATCGTGCAGGCGTTCGCCGGCCTCACCGGGCGCGACCTCACCACCCTGCACCGGCTGCTGGGCAAGGTCAAGGCCCAGCACCAGCCCAACCAGCCCCCTGCGGCGCCCGCCCGTCCATCGCGCGCCGAACCCTCCCCCACCACCAAGGCCCCCACTCCATGAAACACTACATGGCCGCCGGCAACCCGATGCAGGCGCAGTTTTCCGCCCGGGGCAGCCACACCGCCCGCCACTTTGCCTGGCAGTTCGACGACGGCGTGGGCACCGTCACGCTCAACCGCCCCGAACGCAAGAACCCGTTGACGTTCGAGTCCTACGCCGAGTTGCGTGATCTGTTCCATTCGCTGCGGTTTGCCACCGACGTGAAGGCCGTGGTGATCACGGGCGCGGGCGGCAACTTCTGCTCGGGCGGCGACGTGCACGAGATCATCGGCCCGCTCACCCAGATGAGCATGCCCGCGCTGCTGGAGTTCACGCGCATGACGGGCGAGCTCGTCAAAACCCTGCGCAACTGCCCGCAGCCGGTGATCGGCGCCATCGACGGCATCTGCGCCGGCGCGGGCGCGATGGTGGCGCTGGCCTGCGACAT
>JBGSNW010000511.1:0-1522 GCA_041739435.1 Burkholderiaceae bacterium | reverse complement strand
GCGCAACCAGCTGTTGGGTGCCGCGGGGCAGAGCCAGGTGCTGACGGGCGTGCGCCCCGACGGCCTGGAGGACGCGCCGCAGCTGCAGCTCTACATCGACCGCGACAAAGCCAGCGCGCTGGGGGTGCCGTTCGAGGCCGTCAACGCGGTGCTGTCCACGGCGCTGGGGTCGAGCTACATCAACGATTTCCCGAACCGCGGGCGGCTGCAGCGCGTGATCGTGCAGTCCGACGCGCCCGGGCGCATGCAACCCGGCGACCTGCTGCGGCTGAACGTGCTCAACACGCAGGGCAAGGCGGTGCCGCTGTCGGCATTTGCCGCCACACGCTGGATCACCGGGCCGATGCAGACCATCCGCTACAACGGCTATCCGGCCATGCGCATCTCGGGGCAGGCCGCGCCGGGCCGCAGCACCGGCGAGGCCATGGCCGAGATGGAGCGGCTGGCCGCACAGTTGCCCACGGGGTTTGCGTTTGAATGGACCGGCCAGTCGCGCGAGGAAAAACTCTCGGGCGCGCAGGCCCTGATCCTGCTGGGGTTCTCGCTGATGGCGGTGTTCCTGAGCCTGGCGGCGCTGTACGAAAGCTGGACGATCCCGCTGGCCGTGATCCTGGTGGTGCCGCTGGGCATTCTGGGCGCGCTGCTGGGCGCCAACCTGCGCGGCTTTCCGAACGACGTGTATTTCAAGGTTGGGCTGATCACCATCATCGGCCTGGCGGCCAAGAACGCGGTGCTGATCATCGAATACGCCAAGGACCTGCAGGCCCAGGGCAAAAGCCTGGTGGAAGCGGTGCTGGCGGCCTGCCACCTGCGCTTTCGCCCCATTCTGATGACCTCGCTGGCGTTCATTCTGGGCGTGCTGCCGCTGGTGGTGTCCACGGGCGCAGGCTCGGCCGGCCAGCGCGCCATTGGCACCGGCGTGATGGGCGGCATGATCACCGCCACGGTGCTCGCGGTGTTTTTTGTGCCGCTGTTCTTTGTGGTGGTGCGCCGTGTCTTTCGGGCCCGCCCACCGGCGGCGGTCCCGTCGCCGGGCGACGAGGCTCCCCCGGGCACCCCCTTATAATTAAAGGTTGATTTTCACGCCCCGCCACTATTGAGGACGCCATGAGCGACAACACCCACGAAGAAGCCCACACCGGCCCGATCAAGAACCCCAAGCAGTTGCTGCTGGCCGTTTTCATGTCGTTTGTGGTGCCCATCTTTGCCATCATCGGCCTGGTGTACTACGTGAGCTCGGCGCCCAAGACCGCGCCCGGTGTCAGCGAGGACACCCTGGCCCGGTCGGTCGAGGAGCGCATCCAGAAGGTGGGCGTGGTTGAAATCCGCGACGCCAACCGCGCCCTCAAGACCGGCGAACAGGTGTTTACGGCCCAGTGTGGCGCCTGCCATACCGCCGGGGTGGCCGGTGCGCCCAAGGTTGGCGACGCCGCCGCCTGGGCGCCACGCATCGCCACCGGTTTTGATGCCCTGCTGAATTCAGCCCTCAAGGGCAAGGGCGCCATGGGCGCACAAGGCGGTG
>JBGSNW010000478.1:0-6735 GCA_041739435.1 Burkholderiaceae bacterium | reverse complement strand
GCCCGGACGCGCGCTGGCGCCCGGCACCACGCGATTTGCCGTCGGATTCCGCGTGCGGCGGGCCGCTGGCGGCCAGTCCCTTGTCCTTGAGGGCCCGGGTGGTCAAGGCATCGGTGTCCGACACCAGGCGGAAGTCAATCTTGCGACCGTCCAGATCGACACGGCTGACCTGCACCCGCACCCGCGAACCGATGGCGTAGCGGATGCCCGTGCGCTCGCCGCGCAGTTCCTGGCGTGCTTCGTCAAACCGGAAGTATTCGCCGCCAAGTTCGGTGATGTGCACCAGCCCTTCGACATACAGCGCGTCCAGCGTCACGAAGATGCCGAAGCTCGTGGCCGCGGTCACCACGCCGCCGTATTCCTCGCCCAGGTGCTCGCGCATGAACTTGCATTTGAGCCAGGCCTCGACGTCGCGGCTGGCCTCGTCGGCACGGCGTTCGTTGGCACTGCAGTGCAGGCCCGCCGCCAGCCAGGCCAGGGTTTCGGTGCTGTGTTTCGCGGGCTTGTGCGCCGGATCGGCCACCCGGCCCTGCAGCCGCGATGCCTGGCCTTTTTCCAGCCGGCGCGCGAGTTTGGCGTGCGCCTCGCCCGGCACCGGCAATTCGGGCAGGCGGTAGCGTGAGCCTGCAAGAATGGCCTTGATCACCCGGTGCACCAGCAAATCGGGATAGCGGCGGATCGGGCTGGTGAAGTGCGTGTAGGCCTCATAGGCCAGGCCGAAATGGCCGCTGTTCACCGGCGTGTAGATCGCCTGTTGCATGGAGCGCAACAGCATCGAATGGATCTGCTGCGCGTCGGGCCGCTCCTTGGTGGCCTCGGCGATGCGCTGGAACTCGCCCGGCTTGGGCTCATCGCCCACGTTCTGCCCAACGCCGATGGCCTTGAGGTAGTTGCGAAGCATGTCCAGCTTTTCCGGCGTGGGGCCCTCGTGCACACGGAACAGGCCCGCATGCTTGCTTTGCAGGATGTAGTCGGCGCTGCACACGTTGGCCGCCAGCATGGCTTCTTCGATCAGCCGATGGGCTTCGTTGCGGGTGCGCGGCACGATTTTTTCAATCCGGCCGTTGTCGTCGCAAACGATCTGGGTCTCGGTGGTTTCAAAGTCGACTGCACCGCGCACGCTGCGCGCCGCCAACAGGGCACGGTACACGTCGTGCAGGTTCAGCAAGTCCTGCACGCGCGCCTTGCGCCGCTGCGCCTCGGGCCCGCGCGTGTTGGCCAGAATGGCGGCCACATCGGTGTAGGTCATGCGCGCATGGCTGAACATCACCGCCGGATAGAACTGGTAGGCGTGGACATCGCCCTTGGCGGTGACCAGCATGTCGCACACCATGCACAGGCGCTCCACGTCGGGGTTGAGCGAGCACAGGCCGTTGGACAGTTTTTCCGGCAGCATGGGAATCACCCGGCGCGGGAAATACACGGAAGTGGCGCGGTCGTAGGCGTCAACGTCGATGGCGCTGCCCGTTTCCACGTAGTGGCTCACGTCGGCGATGGCCACCAGGAGGCGCCAGCCCTTGCCGCGCCCGACCTTGGCCGGTTCGCAGTACACCGCGTCGTCGAAGTCGCGCGCGTCTTCACCGTCGATGGTGACGAGTGGCACATCGGTCAGGTCGACCCGGTGCCTCTTGTCCTGCGGCCGCACCTTGTCGGGCAAGGTGCGCGACAAGGCGATGCAGGCGTCCGAAAATTCATGCGGCACGCTGTACTTGCGCACCGCGATTTCGATTTCCATGCCCGGGTCGTCGATCTCGCCCAGCACCTCCTTGACACGGCCCACGGGTTGGCCGAACAGCGCCGGCGGCTCGGTCAACTCCACCACAACGACCTGGCCGGGTTTGGCGGTGCCGGTGGCGGTCTTGGGGATCATCACGTCCTGCCCGTAGCGCTTGTCTTCCGGCGCCACGAGCCAGATGCCGCCCTCATGCAGCAGCCGCCCGATGATGGGATGGGGCGGCCGTTCGACAATTTCCACCACGCGTCCCTCGGGTCGCCCCTTGCGGTCGTGGCGCACGATGCGAACCTTGACACGGTCCTTGTGCAGCACCGCCCGCATTTCGTTGGGCGGCAGGTAGATGTCGGCTTCGCCATCGTCGCGGCTCAAAAATCCGTGGCCATCGCGGTGGCCCTGGATCGTTCCTTCAATTTCGTCCAGCAAAGTGCTGGGGGGGTTGTTATTTTTGATACAATCTCTCTCTTTCCTGAAATGCCCAGGTGGCGGAATTGGTAGACGCACTAGTTTCAGGTACTAGCGAGTAACATCGTGGAGGTTCGAGTCCTCTCCTGGGCACCATCATAAAGCCGACTCTGTCGGCTTTTTTGTTTTTGGGAATACCGTCACAGCGGCACGGCCACGAGGTCGTGCCCTTCCGTTGCAACGATGCGTGCGCGGGTGAATTCACCCACCTTGAGCGTCTTGCTGATCTTCTCGGGCGGCAGCAGGCGCACCGTGCCGTCGATCTCCGGTGCGTCCGCATAACTGCGGCCGATGCCACCCTTTCGGCCCATGCCGGGCGCCGAGTCCACCAGCACCTGCATGGTGGCGCCCACGCGCCGCTGCAGGCGTGCCGCCGAAACCTCCTCGGCCACGGCCATGAAGCGCGCACGACGCTCCTCACGCACTTCCTGCGGCAGCACGCCCGGGATTTCATTGGCCGCCGCCCCCGTGACAGGGCTGTAGGCAAAACAGCCGGCACGGTCGATCTGGGCTTCGCGCACGAAATCCAGCAGGTGCTCAAATTCCTGTTCGGTCTCTCCGGGAAAACCGGCAATGAAGGTGCTGCGGACCACGATCTCGGGGCAGGTCTCGCGCCAACTGCGGATGCGGTCGAGGTTGCGCTCGCCGCTGGCCGGCCGCTTCATGCGCCTGAGCACGTCGGGGTGGCTGTGCTGCAACGGGACATCGAGATAGGGCAGCACCTTGCCCGTGGCCATCAGGGGGATCACCTCGTCCACGCTCGGGTACGGGTACACATAATGCAGGCGCACCCACGCGCCGTACGGTTCGGCGATGTCACCCAGCGCCTGAACCAGTTCGAGCATGCGGGTCTTGACCGGCTTGCCGTCCCAGAACCCGGTGCGGTACTTCACGTCCACGCCGTAGGCCGACGTGTCCTGGCTGACCACCAGCAGTTCCCTGACGCCGCCTTCGAACAGCGCCTTGGCCTCCTTCAGCACATCGCCCACCGGACGCGACACCAGGTCGCCGCGCATCGACGGAATGATGCAGAACGTGCAGCGATGGTTGCAGCCTTCGCTGATTTTCAGGTACGCATAGTGGCGTGGCGTGAGCTTGATCCCGGCCGCGGGCACCAGGTCCATGAACGGATCGTGCGGTTTGGGCAAATTGAGGTGCACCGCGTCCATGACCTCCTGCGTCGCATGGGGCCCGGTGACCGCCAGCACGCTGGGGTGCATTTGCCGTACCAGGTTGCCGCCGGTCTCGCCCGCCTTGGCGCCCAGACAGCCGGTGACAATCACCCGCCCGTTCTCGGCCAGGGCTTCGCCAATGGTGTCCAGGCTCTCGCGCACGGCGTCGTCAATGAAGCCGCAGGTGTTGACGATCACCAGGTCCGCGCCCGCGAACGTCTTGGAGGTCTGGTACCCCTCGGCGCTGAGCTGCGTGAGAATGAGCTCGGAATCGGTCAACGCCTTGGGGCAGCCCAGGCTCACAAAACCGACCGTCGGGATTTTTACAGGGGACAAAACATCGTTCATGCCCCTATTGTCCCAGTTTGGGGGCAGGCACCTATCGTTTGAGCCCCAATGCGCCGAGCATCTGCTCGGTCTGCTTCTGCATCTGCTCCTGCATCTGCACGAACAGCGTCTTGGATTGCTCCATGTAGTTGCCCATCATGCCCTGCATCGTCGCTGGCGACTGCGTGTTCACGAACTGCGCCCACATCTCCGGCGTCAGACCCTTGGACTGTTCGGCCATCTTGGCCTGCAGGTCCATGAACGCCTGCACGTTGTTCTCCAGGTACGAGCCCATGAAGCCCTGCATCGCATGTCCGTAGAAGCGGATGATGTTGCCCAGCACGGCTTCGGTGAACATGGGCGCGCCACCGGCTTCTTCTTCCAGAATGATCTGGAGCAGGATGCTGCGCGTGAGGTCGTCGCCCGTTTTGGCGTCGCGCACCACGAAGGGTTCGCTGGCCATGACCAACTGCTTGACTTCCGTCAGCGTGATGTAGGTGGAGGTGTCGGTGTCGTAGAGCCGCCGGTTCGGGTACTTCTTGATGATGCGCAAGGGCTTGGCGCCACTGCGTGTTTTCTTGTCCTGCACTGCGGAACTCCTCGGTCTGCCACCTGAACGCGACAGCATTGCACTGCGGCCCATTCTAGGGACCGCCCCCTGCCCTCGCGCCAAGGTTTACCCTGAGGGTACAACAGTGCGGACCATGCTGGAAAAAAAAGCCCGCTCTCAGAGGAGAAAGCAGGCTTATGACGAAAGTTCCAGATAGGGGGGAAAGCGGTAAATTGGTAGGCGCGATTGGACTCGAACCAACGACCCCCACCATGTCAAGGTGGTGCTCTAACCAGCTGAGCTACGCGCCTAAGTACCGAAGCCTCAAATTATAGCAGCAAGTCCCGTCGACCCCGCGTCTGTGAGCCCCAAGCGGCAATGCCCTCTTGCCACCAGTAAAAAAATGCCACCTTGGCAGGGTGCGTCAGCGCCTGCGCGCCGAACGCACGCCAGGCACTTCCGCGACGCTGCCCAGCACCTTGGCAAGTCGGCCGGAATCGGAAATCTCCACGGTGAAAGTCATCCAGGCCGTTCCCTTGACCGACTGTGTCTGAACCCCGATCACGTTCATTTTTTCCTTGGCGAACAGCTCGGAAATATCGCGCAGCAGGCCCTGGCGGTCGGCCGCCTCGACCGCGACGTCCACGGGGTAGACCGAAGGCGCGTCGCCCTTGGGGGTTCCCCAGTCCACCTCAATGACGCGTTCAGCGCTGCGCGCCGCCATCTCGCGGAAATTGGCGCAGTCGGCGCGATGAATGCTCACGCCCTTGCCACGCGTGACGAACCCACCGATCGCATCGGGTGGCGCGGGCTTGCAGCACTTGGCCAACTGCGTCATGAGCGAATCGACGCCCACCACCAGCACGCCGCCACGACCGGATTGGCCGGCCTGCCGCGGCTTCTTGAGCACCAGTTGGTCGTCGGCTTGCACCGCGGGCTCTGGCGGTCGCAACAGAATCTCGATGTTGCGCAGCGAGAACTCATCCTTGCCGACCACTTCGAACAGGTTGTCGGCCGACTTGAAGCCCAGCTGCCCGGCCAGGTCTTCGAGCTTCGTTGCGGTCTTGCCCTCACGCTGCAGCACTTTCTCGACCGCTTCACGTCCGCGCGCAATGGTCTCGTGCATGACTTGCGCATTGAACCAGGCGCGGACTTTGGCGCGGGCACGATGGCTGACGAGATACCCCAGGCTCGCGTTGAGCCAGTCGCGCGAGGGGCCGCCCTCCTTGGCCGCGGTGACCTCCACGGTCTGGCCGTTTTGCAGCGGCGTGTTCAGCGGCACCATCGCGCCGTCCACCCTGGCGCCGCGACAGCGGTGGCCCAGGCTGGTGTGCACGGTGTAGGCAAAGTCCACCGGCGTGGCGCCCTGGGGCAGTTCAATGACCGCCGCGTCCGGCGTCAGCACGTAGATGTGGTCCTCGAACAATGCTTCATTCGCCCGGGTACCCGCCAGATCGCGTTCCCAGGCCAGCAATTGCCGCAGCACCGCGATCTTGGCGTCGTAGTCGCTGCCCGCCGTGACCCCGCCATAACCTTTGGCCCCCGCTTCCTTGTAGGCCCAATGCGCGGCCACGCCGTGTTCGGCATGGTCGTGCATGGCCTGCGTGCGGATCTGGATCTCCACCGGGCGTCCGGGCCGGCCGTCCACCACTTCGCGCACCACGGTGTGCAGCGACTGGTACCCGTTGGGCTTGGGCCGCGCGATGTAGTCGTCAAACTCCTCGCCCATGGGCTGGAACTGGCTGTGCACCCAGCTCAACGCCGCGTAGCAGTCCCGTACCTCTGGCACCACCACGCGCAAGGCACGGATGTCGAACACCTGGTCAAAATCGAGCGACTTGCCGCGCATCTTTTTCACGATGCTGTAGATGTGCTTGGGACGGCCCTGCACGGTGGCACGGATGCCCTGCGCCTTCAGGGCCTGCTCCAGCTGTTCGCGCAATTGCTCGACGTGGTTTTCCCGCTCGGCACGCTTTTCATCGAGCAGCCGCGCAATTTCACGGTAGTGCTGCGGCTCCAGGAAACGGAATGCGAGATCTTCCATCTCCCACTTGACCTGCCAGATGCCCAGCCGGTTGGCCAGCGGCGCAAAGACCTCGAGCGACTCCCGCGCCAGGCTGGGCGGCACCGCGAGCTTGCTGGCGGCGTAGTGGCGCAAGGTCTGCAGCCGCGACGCCAGGCGCAGCATCACCACCCGCAGATCCCGCGAGAACGCCAGCAGCATCTTGCGCACGTTTTCAGTTTGCGCCGCGCCACTGTCCACCGGTTGTGCCGACGCGCTGGCACCGCGTGACAGGCGCTGCACCCGGACGAGCTGGGTAGTCTCCACCGCCAGCGCGGCAAAATTTTCGCCGAACGCCTTGGCAATCACTTCCGCCGGTTTGTTGAGATGGTCACAGGCGTACACCAGGTAGCTGGCGGCCTGCATCGCCTCGGACCCGCCGATGTCGCGCAGGATGTCGGCCACGGCGTCGGCGTGGGCCAGCGTG
>JBGSNW010000439.1:0-3248 GCA_041739435.1 Burkholderiaceae bacterium | reverse complement strand
ACCGCGCCGCGCTGCAAAGCGACGCGGCGCGCCACACGGCATTGACCAATCTCTTCAGCGGGCGCCCCGCGCGTGGCATCGTCAACCGCGTGATGCGCGAGTTGGGGCCGATGAGTCCGCACCCGCCGGAATTTCCCCTGGCCACGGCGGCCATGGCGCCGCTGCGCGCAAAGTTCGAGGCCCAAGCGCTTGGCGATTTTTCGCCACTCTGGGCCGGTCAGAACACCGCGGGCTGCAGGACGATCCCGGCTGCACAAGTGACGCGCGAACTGGCTGCCGGCGTGGCGGGCCTTCCCGACGTTCAATCCCGGTGAATTTGGGGGTTGACCCCTGCACCTTGTGGCATCCCCACC
This sequence comes from Burkholderiaceae bacterium, assembly GCA_041739435.1. Lineage (GTDB taxonomy): Bacteria > Pseudomonadota > Gammaproteobacteria > Burkholderiales > Burkholderiaceae_C > PHCI01. The sequence goes on along the minus strand of JBGSNW010000439.1, from coordinate 2,895 downwards.
CGTGCGAGTGCGCGGTACCGAACAGACGCCTGGCGCAGATGCGTGGACAGTGAGTCATGCGGCTTCCCGGCTGCGTGAAACCTCAAAGGAATCCACATGACCCATTCCATGCCATCGCTTCTGCTCGTTTCGGTGTTCGCACTCTCAGCCTGTACCGGTCCCATGGGGCCGCAGGGCAACACCGGCAACACCGGCAACACTGGGGCCACAGGCGCCGTGGGCAACACGGGAGACACCGGCGCCACGGGTTCGACAGGCAACACAGGGGATACGGGTGCGACCGGTGCCAAAGGCAATACCGGACTGGACACGGGCACCATCGTGGTGGTCCCGGCCGTGCGCTGACGCACCAAAGCGTCGGCCACGCCGCGCGACACACACCGCATATCGTTGCCAGCGCCATGGCGGAGCGCCCCATCCACACCGGAGATACTCATGAAAAAACGACTGAGCGTCGCATTCGGCGCCGCCGCGCTGATCTTGGCCACGCAGGTGGCTGCCCAAATTACGTTCTACGAGGCCGAAGACTTTCGCGGACGCACTTTTTCGGTCAACAAGCCCGTCAACAATTTTGCCAGACACGGGTTCAATGACAGCGCCTCGTCCGTCGTGGTGGAGCGTGGTCGTTGGGAGGTTTGTGAAAACGACCGCTTCCGGGGCCGGTGCACGCTGTTGAAGCGAGGGAGTTACGACAGCCTGCGTGGCATGGGGCTGGAAAACCGCATCTCGTCCGCGCGGCAGGTCAATGCGCGTCAACGCTTCTACACCGAGGCACCGCCGCCGATGGTCACGCCGGTCTATGAATACCGGCGTCGCCCGAACGAGCGGACCTTCGAGGCGCCCGTGACCCTGGTGCGCGCCGTCATGGGGCCACCGGAACAGCGCTGCTGGATGGAACGCGAACAAGTCGCCCGCCAGGGGCGCGGCGACGCCAACCCCGGGGCGGTGATCGCCGGTGCGCTGTTGGGGGGCATCCTCGGGCACCAGATTGGTGGTGGCCGGGGCAAAGACATCGCCACGGTCGGTGGCGCGGTGGCCGGTGCGGCGATTGGGTCGAATGTCGGGCGCAACAGCGGCGGCATGGTGGACCGCGACGTGCGTCGCTGCGAAAGCGTTGCTATCGGTCCCCCGGACCATTGGGACGTGACTTACAACTTTCGCGGCGTAGACCACCGACTGCAGATGAATGTCGCGCCGGGGCCGACCATTTCAGTCAACCGCAACGGTGATCCGCGGCAGTAGGGTGCGACCGCGGTCGGGCATGCCCTGGCAGCGAACCTTACTGCCGGGCACCCTGCGCCATCGCGCGCGCATGCGACGCCAATAGCGCGGCGTCATCGGTCGGTGTCGGGGCGGGCCAGCCCTGCATGTGCTGCAGGGCCACCTCGGCCAGCGCCGTGATCCAGGGCGCGCTGTCGTTCAGGCAGGGGATGTAGCTGAATTCCTGGCCACCGGATTCGATGAACGCGTGCTGGCATTCCATGGCGATTTCTTCCAGCGTCTCCAGGCAGTCGCTGGTGAAGCCGGGGCAGATCACGTCCACGCGCTTCACGCCGGATGCACCCAGCGCGCGCAGCGTGGGTTCGGTGTAGGGTTCGAGCCATTTGGCCTTGCCAAAACGCGACTGGAAAGTCAGCTGGTACCGATCCTTGGCCAGGCCCAGCCGGTCGGCCAGCAACCGCGCCGTCTTGTGGCATTCGCAGTGGTACATGTCGCCCAGCTGCAGGGTGCGTTCGGGCACGCCATGAAAACTCATCACCAGCTGGTCGGGGCGGCCGTGGTCTTGCCAATGCCTGCGCACGCGCTGCACCAGCGCCTCGATGTAGCCGGGATGATCGTGATAGTGGTTCACGAAGCGCAGTTCGGGCACGGCGCGTGTGCGCGCCGCCCAGGCGTACACCGCGTCAAACGCGCTGGCAGTGGTGGTGGCCGAATACTGTGGGTAGGCGGGGAGAATCAGCACCCGTGTGGCGCCGTCGGCCTTGAGTGCATCCAGCTGCGATGCAATCGAGGGGTTGCCATAGCGCATGGCGTAACGCACCAGCACCGGGTGGCCGCGTTCGCCGAGCCAGCCGCGCAGCATCACCGCCTGCTTTTCGGTCCACACCTTCAGTGGCGAGCCCTCGGGCGTCCAGATGCTGGCGTACTTGGCGGCGGATTTTTTGGGGCGCACCCGCAGGATGATGCCGTGCAGGATGATCTGCCAGAGTATCTTGGGGATTTCCACCACGCGCTCGTCACTCAGGAACTGCGCGAGGTAGGTCCGCAACGCGGCCGGTGTGGGGGCGTCCGGCGTGCCCAGATTGCACAGCAGGACGCCGGTCCGGCCCGGTTGACCGTGGGTGTAGGGGGGTTCGGGGGCGAAGGGCGAGGAGAGCAGGGCCATTGCAGTATTCTCACCCACCTATGCTGAACGTTGCGCGCATCCGGGCCATTTCGATCGATCTGGACGACACCCTCTGGCCGATCTGGCCCACCATCGAGCGGGCCGAAGGCGTGTTGCACGCGTGGCTGCAGACACACGCGCCGCGGACGGCCGTCTTGAGTGCCACGCCCGGTGCGCTGCGCGAGGTGCGCAACCACATGGACACCCACCGCCCCGACCTGGCGCACGACCTGAGCGCCTTGCGGCGCGAATCCATCCGCGTGCTGCTGCAGCGCGCGGGCGACGACCCGGCCCTGGCCGAACCCGCGTTCGAGGCTTTTTTTGCCGAGCGTCAGCGGGTCGAATTTTTTGACGACGCCTTGCCCGCGCTGGAGTTTCTGGCCAGCCGGTTTCCGGTGGTGGCGCTGTCCAATGGCAATGCCGACGTGCACCGCGTGGGCAGCGGCCGGCATTTCACCGCCGCGCTCAGCGCCCGTGAACTGGGGCTGGCCAAGCCCGACCCGCGCATC
>JBGSNW010000410.1:0-7486 GCA_041739435.1 Burkholderiaceae bacterium | reverse complement strand
TGGCCATCGTCGCCGCCGATCCGCTCGCGCTGTGCCTGCTGAAGCCGCCGGGCGAGATGGGTGCGGACATCGTGGTGGGCAGCACGCAGCGCTTTGGCATGCCCATGGGCGCGGGCGGCCCGCACGCGGCCTACCTGGCCTGCCGTGACGAATTCAAACGCTCCATGCCCGGGCGTCTGGTCGGGGTGAGCGTGGACGTGCATGGCAATCCGGCCTACCGCCTGGCGCTGCAAACACGCGAACAGCACATCCGCCGCGAAAAAGCCACCTCCAACATCTGCACCGCACAGGTGCTGCCCGCCGTGGTGGCCAGCATGTACGCGGTGTACCACGGGCCCGACGGCCTGCGACGCATCGCGCAGCGCGTGGCCACCTACACCGCCATCCTGGCGCGCGGCCTGCGCGAGTTGGGCCACACACTGGCACACACCACTGCCTTCGACATGCTGGCCGTGCAAACCGGTTCAGATACTATTTCAATAGCAAACAATGCCCAATTGGCGGGGGCTAACATTCGATTTTTATCCGAAAATGCGCTGGGCATCTCGCTCGACGAAACCACCACACGCGAAGACATCACCCTGCTGTGGCAATGGTTCACCCGCGCGGGCCAGCCGCTGCCTGACTTCACCGCCATGGCGCAAGGCGCCGAACCGCTGATTCCCGCCGCGCTGCGCCGCACCAGCGCCTTCCTCACGCACCCGGTGTTTAACACGCACCATTCTGAAACCGGCATGCTGCGCTACCTCCGCGCCTTGAGCGACAAGGATCTGGCACTCGACCGCAGCATGATCCCGCTGGGCAGCTGCACCATGAAGCTCAACGCCACCAGCGAGATGATCCCCATCACCTGGCCCGAATTCGCGAACATCCACCCGTTCGCGCCAGCCGACCAGCTGCAGGGTTATGCCGAACTCGATGCGCAACTGCGCGCCTGGCTGTGCCAGGCCACGGGCTATGCGGGCATCAGCCTGCAGCCCAATGCCGGCAGCCAGGGCGAATACGCGGGGCTGCTGGCCATCCGCGCCTGGCATGCGGCGCAGGGCCAGGGCCACCGCAACATCTGCCTGATTCCGTCGTCGGCGCATGGCACCAACCCGGCCAGCGCGCAGATGGTCGGCCTGACGGTGGTGGTCACGGCCTGCGACGCCCGCGGCAACGTGGACATGGCCGATCTGCAGGCCAGGTGCGAGCAGCACAGCGACCGCCTCGCCGCGGTGATGATCACCTACCCCAGCACGCACGGCGTGTTCGAAACCACCGTCAAGGAGCTCTGCGCACTGGTGCACCGCCACGGCGGGCGCGTGTACGTCGATGGCGCCAACATGAACGCGCTGGTCGGCGTGGCCGCGCCTGGCGAATTTGGCGGCGACGTGAGCCACCTGAACCTGCATAAAACTTTCTGCATTCCGCACGGCGGCGGTGGGCCCGGCGTTGGCCCGGTTTGCGTGGTCGAAGACCTCGTGCCCTACCTGCCTGGTCACGCCACCGGCGGCGCAGTCATGTCCTCCGTTCGGGCTGAGCCTGTCGAAGCCTGTCCTGAGCAAGGACGAAGGGCCCTTCGACAAGCCCAGGGCGATCGGTCTGACACGGTCGGCGCCATATCAGCCGCACCCCTGGGCAACGCGGCCGTGCTGCCGATTTCCTGGATGTACATCCGCATGATGGGCGCCGACGGCCTCAAGCAGGCCACCGAGGTCGCCATCCTCAGCGCCAACTACATCAGCGCACGGCTGGCCGAACATTACCCCACGCTGTACGCCAGCGAGAATGGCCATGTCGCGCACGAATGCATTCTGGACCTGCGTCCGCTCAAGGAGACCAGCGGCGTGGGCGCCGAAGACGTGGCCAAGCGCCTGATCGACTACGGCTTTCACGCGCCCACGCTGAGCTTCCCCGTGGCGGGCACGCTGATGGTGGAGCCCACCGAGAGCGAAACCCTGGACGAGATCGACCGCTTCATCGACGCGATGATCGCCATCCGCGAAGAAATCCGCCGCATCGAACGTGGCGAATGGCCGCAGGACGACAACCCCCTGAAAGCCGCGCCACACACCGCTGCCACACTGATCCAGACCGAATGGCCTCACGCGTACCCGCGCGAAACGGGTGCCGTGCTGGGCAATGCGCAGCGGGCCAAGTACTGGTCCCCCGTGGGTCGCGTGGACAACGTCCATGGCGACCGCAACCTGTTCTGCAGCTGTGTGCCCGTGGCGGACCACGCCTGAACGGCCACGAAGCAACAAGCGTGGAGCCCCCGCCGCCGCGCCGGGCCGCCCCAAGCAAGGCAGCGCCCCCTTGGGGGCAGAGAGCCACCTGCGTATCGCGCTACCGCGCGATCCGGGGCAGTGGGCGAACGTGGGGGCCCTATCACCTCGACCGCCATTCCGCGCGCCAGACTTTTTCAATCTCGGTCTTGACGACCGGCGGCGGGTCGCCCAGCCAGGTGGTTCCGCCATTGAGTTCGTAAATTTTCCCGTACAACTGCCCCAGCGCCGGGGCGTACAGCAGCACCAGATTGTTGTCGCCGCAGTCGTGTGGCTTGCTGGCACTGACCACGGTGTATTCGACGCTTTGCAGCCTGTGTTTTTTCAGCTCGGGGGCTGGGCCTTCGAGCCGCGCCAGCCAGCGCTCTCTGGCCCTGGGCCCGAGCGCCTTGAGATAAAGCGCCTTGAACTCGGCATTGCGCAACAGTTCCGACGGTTGGGTGGGCACCCTGGCGGTCTTCGGGCCCGATGGCCGCTGCGCCGCGGCCGAGGCGGATTCAGGGGTGGCAAGGGTGTTGTGCGGCGGGTCGCAAACGCGGAATCTGGCCGTGACCGACGGACCCAGCAGGGCAACCACCTGACGGTCCCCCTCGACGCCAATGTAGTGGCCTCCAGGGTCACGAAAGACGACGAACACGATGCTCACGTTGCCAGGCGCCTCGCCCAACAACGCCACCTGGTAGCCCGCCGGCGGTGAATTCCCGAAGTAGGCGTAGGCCACCTGCGCCTGTCGGCCGCTGAGACGCCGGGCACCTTGCTCGACGGTCAGCGCATCGGCGGTGACGCGCAGGCGCGGCGCATCCGGTCGGTTGCAATCCGGGGAATAGACCCCGCCGAACCGGGCCACCACGTCGGACGGCAGCGCGCCGTGAACCACGGGCGATAAAAGAACCGCCCCAGCCAACACGCTCGAATAACACCAGCATCGCATGTGTTTCTCCCTGAAAAGCTTTGCGTGCAAGTCTGTCGCCTGTTCACGCCCGTCTGGAATTGTGCCCTGACCATCGCGCTCCGTCGGCGGGCCCGCGCGTCAGGCGGTCAACCCGACCAGCCAGATCATGGCCTGCTGCAGCTCCGCGGGACGGATCTCGTGCGCCCCGGGAAATTCGGCATAGGTCAGCTTCAGCGGAAGACCCGTCACGTGTTGACGCACCGCCTCGGCGCTGGCCAGGGGGATCACGTTGTCGTGGATGCCGTGGCTGACCCAGAGGTCCTTGCCCTGCAATGCCTCGGGGGCTGCGGCCTGATCCAGCGCTTCGCTCAGCAGTCGTCCGTGCCAGACCATGGCCGCGCGCAGCCGCCCGGGCTCGGTCAGCAACATCGTCAGGGCCATGATGCCGCCCTGGCTGAAGCCTCCCACGACCACGCGTTCTGGTGGAATGTCGAGTTCGCGCGCCGCCGACTCAACAACCATCGCCAGTTGCTCGCGGCTCTCTGCCTCCTGGGTTTCGTGAATCTGGCGGCTGCCATCGGGCAACACGCTGAACGCGAACCAGGCAAAGGCCCCCGGTCCGACACGGTGGGGGGCCCGCACGCTCAGCACATGAAACGCCTTGGGTACATAGGGGCAAAGATCGAACAGGTCGCGTTCGTGGCTGCCAACGCCGTGCAGCAGCACCAGCAGCCACGGTGTCGGCGTCGATGGATCGGCCGGTCGATGCAAATACGATAGCGGTATGTTCAGCATCAACGAGGACTCCATCGCATTCTCCCTCTGAAACGGGTTTACTCTGGCGCTTCAAGTGCCATCGCATCCATCGACAGCATGCCGTGCATCACTTCGCGACTGATGTAATCAGCCTTCCAAGCCGTCCCTGCAGCGCCCAGGGCAAAGAACAGTGGCATCAGGTGGTCTTCACTCGGGTGCGCACGTTCCGCATGGGGCGCCCGCGCCCTGTAGTCCAGCAATGCGGACAGATCGCCCGTCGCGATGGCGCTCTCAATCCACCGGCTGAACTCCAGCACATAGGGAGCAGGTTCGTGCGTCAGTCCAAAAAATTCTGACAGATTGTGCGTCATGCTGCCAGAGCCAACCACCAGGACCCCGCTTTCGCGAAGACTGCGCAGCGCAGCCCCCAGCGCATGCACCTCACGTGGCCCCCAGCGCACCGGCAGCGCCACCTGGACCACCGGCACGTCCGCCGCCGGAAAAAGGTGCATGAGTGGCACCCAGGCACCATGGTCCAGCGGGCGGGCGGCGTCGCCCGCGGTCGACAAGCCGGCAGCCTCCAGCAGTCCGATGACCTCCTGCGCCAGCGCCGGATCGCCCGGCGCCGGGTATTGCAACTGGTATAACGCCGCCGGGAAACCGCCGAAGTCGTGCCAGGTGGCAGGCTTCGGGTTGGTCATGACAGCGGGTGCGCGCACCATCCAGTGGGGCGACATGATGACAATGCCCCGCGGCTTGGCGGGCAGTCGCTGCGCCCAGTCGCGCAGTGCGGGCCCCGTGGCGCCGGGCTCCAATGCGAACAGGGGCGCCCCGTGGGACACAAACAGAACGGGACAGGCAGGACGGGACATGAAAACTCCAGACAGACTCCGACATGCACACTGTACAAGCGCCAATCAAGGCAATAGATAAATGAAACAGTGACTCATCGTCCTGAAATTCGGATCAATTCAGCCTCATGATGGGACTTGATCGGCGCGATCCCTTCGCGCAATGGCCCACGAAAACAGCAACGCCAGCGCCACCACCACACCCCCGCCACCCGCCACCACCGCCGCGGACCCGACGTATGCCAGCAGCGACGCAGCCGCCAGCACGCCCAGCGACTGTCCGAGAAAAAGGGCGCATGCGAACAGCGTGACACCCGTCGCGCGGGCTTCAGGCGCCATTTGCGTGGCGTGGGTTTGCAGGGTGTTGTGGAGCATGAAAAATCCGAAGCCGGCAACGCCGCAGGCGACCAGCGCGGACTCCCAGTTCGGCGCGTACCCCAGCAAAACAAACGACAGACCGAACACCCCGCCCCCCACGCCCGCCAGGCCCACTTCGCCCAGGCGGAGGATCAGAACCCGCGCGACCACCATGTAGAACATGCCGCCCAAACCAAACAGCGCCACCACGGCACCAGCCCCCGACAATGACAGCCCCAGCCGCTGATGCAGGTGGGACGCCACCATGGCCAGCGTCCCGAACGCCGCCGCCCCCTCCACCAGCGAAGCCAGCAACACCACCCGCGACCACGGTCGCGCCACGATACCCAGCGACTGGCGCAAAAACCCGCCAGACGACTGTGCCGTGCCCGACACACCCAACTCGCGCGCCACCCCCCGCGACCGCTGCCGACGCCAGTCACGCCAAAGCAGCACGCCCACCACCCAGTACAGCACCGCCATGAAGCCAAATGCCCAACGCCAGCCCACGGTGTCCGTGAACAGGCCACCCAGCAGTTGTCCACCAACGATGCCCAGGGTGGAACCCAGGCCGAGCTTGGCCAGCATCTCCTGACGCCGCTCGTACACCACGGCGTCACCCACCCAGGCCAGCGAAAGCGGAATGACCGCTGCCGCGCACAGCGCCACCAGGATGCGCGCCACCACCAGCATGTCCAGTGAAGTGGCCAGCAACGCCAGCACACTGCCCACGCTGCAGGCCAGCGTGGTGAGCATGACGATGCGGAACTTGCCGTACCGGTCTCCCAGGGGGCCATACCAGAGCTGGGACACGCCGTAGGTCACCGCAAACAGCGACACCACCTGCGCCGCCTGGGAAAGCGATACGCCAAACGCCTGCGACAACGCCGGCAGCATGGCGTCGCAGATGCGTTGGGTGACCATGCTGGAAAACGTGGCGCATGACAGCAGCGCGATCGACCTCGATGTGCTCGCAGGCACCTCGGCAAGAGCCGGTGCGTGATGAGAGGAAGACATGTGGTCGCCATTATGGGCGCGCGGTGATCGATCTGTCGGGCACTGCACTCCACCAACAGCGGCGCAACGCGGACCTGGAGCGGCAATGCCGGCATGGATGTATTCCACGTGCCGCGCCGCATCGGCGCCCCAGTCAAGGCTCAGGCGATCACGGTGCGGAACACGCCCACCGATTCGTCCAGCACCCGGGCCTGCTGCGCCATCTGGCCCGCCGCGGCGGCGGTCTGCTCCACCAATGCGGCATTGTGCTGAGTGGTGCGATCGAGGTTGTTCACGGTCTCATTCACGAGCGCAATACCCGCGCTCTGTTCAACCGCGGCATGCGTGATCTCGCCGATCATGTTGCTCACGCGGTTCACACTGGACACGATTTCGTCCATCGTGGCACCGGCGTCCTTCACGTACTGGCCCCCGGCCTCGACTTTCTGGACGCTGGTCCCGATCAGGTCCTTGATCTCGTGTGCCGCCGCCGCGCTGCGCTGCGCCAGCGTGCGCACTTCCGCCGCCACCACGGCAAAACCACGACCCTGCTCCCCCGCCCGCGCGGCCTCCACGGCGGCATTCAACGCCAGAATGTTGGTCTGGAACGCAATGCCGTCAATCACCCCGATGATGTCGCCAATACGGCGCGACGCGGCGTTGATCTCGTCCATGGTGCTGACCACGCGCGACACCACCTGCCCCCCACGCGTGGCCACGGCGCTGGCACCGGCCGCCAGCTCGTTGGCCTGCCGCGCAGCCTCGGCACTCTGTTGCACGGTGGCGGTGATCTGCTCGACGCTGGACGCGGCCTGTTGCAGGTTGGACGCGGTTTCCTCGGTCCGTCGGCTCAGTTCCTGGTTGCCGGCCGCAATCTGGGCACTGGCGGTGGAAATGTCATGTGCCGACGTCTGCACGTTGCCCACAATGCCCGACACCTTGTTCAGAAACGCGTTGAACTGGCGGGCCACTTCGGCAAACTCCACCACCGAATCGGTGGACAGTTGTCGCGACAGATCGCCATCGTCACGATTGAGCTGGTGCACGGATTCGCGCAGACGGTGCAGCGGGCGAACGATGGAGCGGATCATCGCGGCCGAGAGCAGCAGCAGCGCGGCCAGGCCCACCGCCGCCGTGCCGATCATCCAGCGCAGGGAGCGGTCGCTGCCATCGTGTGTGGCCTGCGCCACCTGGGCGGCCGCCTGTTCCATGGCGTCACCGGTTTTTTCAAGTGCCACCTCCAGGTCATGAAAAGCCTTGTCGAATTCGGTCAGCACCTGGCTCGCGCCCTGCGGGTTTTTCTGGATCGAGGCGACCGCCGCCAGCGCCGCATCGCCGTAGCGCCGGGCGACGGGCAACGCGTCCTG
>JBGSNW010000380.1:0-1935 GCA_041739435.1 Burkholderiaceae bacterium | reverse complement strand
CTGGTCCTGCTCGAACGCGGTGCTCAGGAGCTGGCGGCACTCCTGTTCGTCCGCGGGGCAGGCCACGGCCATGTTGGGAATGCAGCGCAGATAGGCGATGTCGTAGGCGCCGGCGTGGGTGGCGCCGTCGGCCCCCACCAGGCCGGCACGGTCCAGTGCAAACACGACCGGCAGGTTTTGCAGCGCCACGTCGTGAATCAGCTGGTCGTAGCCGCGCTGCAGGAAGGTGGAATAGATCGCCACCACCGGCTTGAGGCCCTCGCACGCCAGTCCGGCGGCAAAAGTGACGGCGTGCTGCTCGGCAATGCCAACGTCGTAATAGCGGCCGGGAAACCGGCGCTCGAACTCGACCATGCCCGAGCCTTCGCGCATGGCGGGCGTGATGCCCACGAGGCGCGGGTCTTTCTCGGCCATGTCGCACAGCCACTGGCCAAACACCTGCGTGAACGTGGGCTTGGGACGCGGCGTGCCGGGCGCGGGTGGCGTGATGCCCACCGACGGGTCGAACTTGCCGGGGCCGTGGTAGGTGATGGGGTCGGCCTCGGCCAGCTTGTAACCCTGCCCTTTTTTGGTGACCACGTGCAGGAATTGTGGCCCCTTGTGGGTGGCCATCAGGTGTTTGATGTTCTCCAGCGTCGGGACCAGCGATTCCAGGTCGTGGCCGTCGATCGGGCCGATGTAGTTGAAACCGAGTTTCTCGAACAGCGTGGCCGGCACCACCATGCCCTTGGCGCCCTGCTCCAGGCGCTTGGCCAGCTCCAGCAGCGGGGGCGCCACCCGCAGCACGTTTTTGCCCATGTTCTTGGCGGCCGCATAGAACTGCCCGCTCATGAGCTGGGCCAGGTAACGGTTGAGGGCGCCCACGGGCGGGCTGATGGACATGTCGTTGTCGTTCAGCACCACCAGCATCGGGCAGTCGGCCACGCCCGCGTTGTTCATGGCCTCGAACACCATGCCCGCGGTCATGGCGCCGTCGCCAATGATGGCCACCGCGTGGCGCGACTCGCCTTTTTGCCGCGCCGCCAGGGCCATGCCCAGGGCGGCCGAGATGCTGGTGGACGAGTGCGCGGTGCCGAAGGTGTCGTATTCGCTTTCGTCGCGGCGCGGAAAACCCGACAGCCCACCCAGTTGGCGCAGCGTGTTCATGCGTTCGCGCCGCCCCGTGAGGATTTTGTGCGGGTAGGTCTGGTGGCCCACGTCCCACACCAGCCGGTCGTGCGGCGTGTTGAACACATAGTGCAGCGCCACCGTGAGCTCGACCGTGCCCAGGTTCGAGCTCAGGTGCCCGCCCGTCTGGGCAACGCTGTGCAGCAGGAAGCTGCGGAGTTCGTCGGCCAGCGGCTTGAGCTGCGCGCGCGAGAGCTTTCGCAGGTCCGCGGGTTCGTGAATGCCTTGCAGCAGCGATGGAATCAGGTTCGACATTTGCTATCTTGTTTATAGCTAACAATTACCATTTGACGGGGGCAAAGTGCCAAAAACTCTTGAAAATCATGGTTTTTCGGGTCAGCTGGCCCGGTTCACCACCGCGTCGGCCAGCGCCGCCAGGGCCTGCGTATCCGCCAACCCGCTGCCCGCCAGCGCGCCCCGCGCCTGCCCCAGCAAGGCCTGAGCATACGCGCGCGAGGCCTCCAGCCCCAGCAGCGAGACGTAGGTCGGCTTGTCGTGCGCGGCGTCCTTGCCCGCCGTCTTGCCCAGCGTGGCGGAGTCGGACGTCACGTCCAGGATGTCGTCCACCACCTGAAACGCCAGCCCGATGGCCGCACCGTACTCTTTCAGTGCGGCCACGGCAATCGCTTCGGCCGGGCCGTCCGCGGCCCGGCATGCCGCGCCCATCATCACGCTGCCCTGCAGCAGTGCACCGGTCTTGAGGCGGTGCATTTCGCGCAGCTGGGCCTCGGTCAGCGGCTGGCCGACACTGGCCAGATCGATCGCCTG
>JBGSNW010000364.1:0-2159 GCA_041739435.1 Burkholderiaceae bacterium | reverse complement strand
ATCTGTGGGGCGCTACGCCGCCGAGCGCGCGCTGAGCCGCCTCAAGTCGCGCAAGATTTCCACGCGGGAGTGCCCGGTGCTGTTCGAGTCGCCCCTGGCCGCGGGATTGCTCGGTGGCTTCGTGCAGGCCGTGAGCGGCGGGGCGCTGTACCGCAAGAGCAGCTTTCTCGTGGATTCGCTGGGCAAGAAGGTGTTTCCCGACCACATCGACCTGGACGAGGACCCGTTCGTGCCGCGCGGCAAGGGCAGTTCACCGTTTGACGAGGAAGGGGTGCAGACGCGGGCCCGCAAGGTGGTGAACGCCGGGCAGGTGCAGGGGTATTTCCTCAGCACCTATTCGGCGCGAAAGCTGGGCATGAAGACCACGGGCAATGCGGGCGGCTCGCACAACCTCACGCTGTCGTCGCGGCTGACGCGGCCCGGCGACGACCTGGACGCCATGCTGAAAAAACTCGGCACCGGCCTGTTTGTGATCGAACTCATGGGGCAGGGCGTGAACTACGTTACCGGTGACTATTCACGCGGCGCCAGCGGTTTCTGGGTTGAGAACGGCAAGATCGCCTACCCGGTGCAGGAGATCACCATCGCCGGCAACATGAAGGACATGTTCAAAGGCATCGAGGCCGTGGGCGCCGACACCTACAACTACGGCGCCAAGACGGTCGGCTCGATTCTCGTCAACCGCATGAAGGTGGCGGGGAGCTGAGTCCCACCTGCGCAGCGGCCTGTGGTGGCCGCCGCATCAAGACGCCAGCGCCGCCTTGACGGCCGCCGACACCTGTCCCATGTCGGCCTTGCCCGCCAGCCGGGTTTTGACGGCGCCCATGACCTTGCCCATGTCACCGGGGCCTGCCTTGTGCCCCAGTTCTTCGCCGAGTGCAGCGACGATGGCCTTGACCTCGGCGGTCACCTCGTTGGCCGACAGGCGCGCGGGCAGGTAGGCCTGCAGCACCTTGATCTCGGCGGCCTCCTTGTCGGCCAGGTCTTGCCGGGCGGCCTTGGTATAGGCCTCGATGCTGTCCTTGCGCTGCTTGATGAGCTTGTCCACGATGGCGATCACCAGGGTGTCGTCCAGCTCGACCCGCTCGTCCACTTCCTTTTGTTTCATGGCCGCGGTCAGCAGGCGGATGGTGCCCAGGCGCTCGGTGTCGCGGGCGCGCATGGCGGCCTTCATGTCTTCGGTGATCTGGTCTTTGAGGCTCATGGGGGTCTTTCGGCAGGTCAAAAAACAAAGGCTCGCGCGGGCGGTCCCGGGCGAGCCTTCAGGCGGTGAAGCCGGGATCAGTAGAGCTTTTTCGGCAGCTGCATGCTGCGCACGCGCTTGTAGTGGCGCTTGACGGCCGCGGCCTTCTTGCGCTTGCGCTCCGCGGTGGGCTTTTCATAAAACTCGCGGGCGCGCAGGTCGGTCAGCAGGCCGAGCTTTTCAATGGTGCGCTTGAAGCGGCGCAGGGCCACGTCAAAGGGTTCGTTTTCTTTTACACGGATGGTCGTCATTGCGTCGATGTTTCTGAAATGCGCCCCGGAAAGATCGATACCCGGTGCTTGAGGGTTTCCCCGTTTCCCCGCCTGTAACTCGTATTGGCCGACGGGGTTTGCCAGCAAAGCCTTGGATTATAGCGTCATTGCGGGTGAATTCAATGGCGCGCGCCTGCCGGTTGCCCGTCAGCGCGCCGGCGTGAGCGCCAGGGTGCTCCGGGTGTGGGCGGCCACGTCGGTTTCACGCAGGTGCTGGGGGTGCGAGACGCCGTGGACGAAGTCCTGGGCCTGGTCGGCGTAGTGGCGGTCGAACCACACGCCACTTTGGCCGACCGGGTTGCTGCCCCGGGCCTGGCTGGCGTCGGCAAAGTCGATCACGCGCCGGGTCGAGGGGCCGTAAGTGACGGCCCAGGGCGCCGGGCCGATGGGCATGCCGAGGTTGTTGGGCAGTTCCCGGCCCCCCGGGGCGGCCATGGGGCCAACGTTGAACAGCCGGTCGAGCGGCTTTTGCTGGCCCAGCGGGTGGTTGTGCGTGAGGGTGTGGGCGCGGCCCCAGATCCAGGTTTTGGGGTCGGGGCCCAGGTTGGCCTTCAAATGGGCCAGCGCGGCGCTCCAGGCGGCCTTGACGGTGTCGGCACGGGTTTCCACGCCGGGTGTGGCGCGGTTGTCCCACCACGGCGAAG
>JBGSNW010000363.1:0-3712 GCA_041739435.1 Burkholderiaceae bacterium | reverse complement strand
GCTTGAGCATCAACTGGCCGGCTGGCGTGGGCTTGAGAGGCCGGCTGCGCACGATCAGCACCGTGCCCACCTGCGCCTCCAGCGAACGCAGCCGCTGCGACACCGCCGACTGGGTGATCGACAGGCGCTGCGCCGCGCGCTCGAAACCGCCCTCTTCCACGATGGCGGCCAGGCATTCCAGGGCGTCGGGGTCGTAGGTGCTCATGGGGTTTGATGTATTAGTTGATCTGATAATTTCGCCAAGAGTTTAATTTTACTTTTATTCCAGGGCAACTTGTCCGACACTTCTTTCCATGAAAACAGTTGTTTTGGGCGCCGGCATCATCGGCATCAGCACCGCGTGGCATCTGCTCGAACGCGGCCACGAGGTCACCGTGGTCGACCGCCAGCCCGACGCGGCCCTGGAAACCAGCTTTGCCAACGCGGGCCAGATCTCGGTCAGCTACTGCGAGCCCTGGGCCAACCGCGACGCCCCGCTCAAGGCGCTGAAGTGGATGTTCTCGTCCACCGCACCACTGCTGTTTCGACCGCAGCTCGACTGGCAGCAGTGGCGCTGGGGCTTGCAGTTTCTGGGCCAGTGCAACGACGCGGCCTTCGAGCGCAACGTGGCGCAGCTGGTGGCGCTGGGCGCCTACAGCCATGCCGCGCTCAAGGACGTGGTGCGCAGCACCGGCATCGATTACCACCGGCTCGAGCACGGCATTGCCCACTACTACACCGACCAGAAATCCTTTGACGCCGCCGCCGATGCCGCCGCGCTGATGCGCAAATACGGCGTGCAGCGCAAGGTGGTCAGCCGCGACGAACTGCTGCGGATCGAACCCGCCTTCCGCCCCTTTGGCCACCGCATCGTGGGCGGCACCTACACCCCCAGCGACGAATCGGGCGACGCGCGCGTCTTCACCCAGGCGCTGGCCCGGCTGTGCGCCGCACGCGGCGCGCGCATGCTCTACGGGCACGACGTGGTGCGCCTGGAATGCACCGGAAATACTATTATTTCAGTAGCGGTGCAAGACCAATTGACGGGGGCTGCAAGCCAAAAACCCTTGCAATTGCAGGCCGACGCCTACGTGGCCGCCTGTGGCTCGTACACCGCGCCGCTGTTGCGCAGCGTGGGCGTGAGCCTGCCCATCTACCCCGGCAAGGGCTACAGCGCCACCTTTGCGCTCAAGCAGCCCGACGCCGCGCCGCGCGTCAGCACCATCGACGACGAAGTCAAATGCGCCATCACCCGCCTGGGCAACGAGCTGCGCGTGGCCGGCACCATCGAACTCGGCGGGTTCGACCTCTCGCTGGACACCCCGCTGGCCCAGGCCCGCTGCCGCATGCTGGCCGACCGCATCGAACAGGTGCTGCCCGGCGTGTGCGACACCACCAACCCCAACTACTGGACCGGCCTGCGCCCCGCCACCCCCACCAACATCCCGTTCATCGGCCGCACCAAGGTCAACAAACTCTGGGTCAACGCCGGCCACGGCACCCTGGGCTGGACCCACGGCGCCGGCTCGGGCAAGGCCCTGGCCGAACTCATCCACGGCGAGCGCCCTGCGATGGCCTTCGGCTTTCACGGCTTTGAAGCGCCCCGCGGCAAGCTGACGCCGCGGGCGGCGTGAACTGACGGCCGCGCAGGGCTCGTTCGCCCGTCAGGGGGCCAACGTCTTGCGCTGCACGAACAGGTTGCGTTTGGCGTCTTCGGCGTAAGCGAAGGTCACGGCGCCCTTGTTCACCTTGCCCATCACCAGCATGTTCGGGGAAATGGCGTCCTTGTCGTCGCGCGAGAACGGGCGGTCGTAAGTGGCCACCACGCCGTAATACACACGGGGGATGTTTTCCAGGGCGTCTTTCACGGCGGGGCCTGCCAGGTTGCCGTCGCGGATGCGAAACAGGGCATAGGCGAGCAGGTAGGTGGTGTCGTAGGCCTGGGCCGCGGCCATGGGCACACCCATGCGGTGCTTGTACTTGCGGGCATAGGCGCTGAGAAACGCGGCGCGGCGCTCGTTGCTGGGTTCGGCGATGAAGGTCTGCGCCATCAAGGCCCCCTCGGCGGCCACCTTGGCCCCTTCAATGAAAAAAGGGAAGGACAACGGCCAGGCACCAACCTGCGGTACGTTCCAGTTCAGTGCCCGCCGTCCGTTCGCAATGGCCGCATTTTCCGGCCCCACCGTGTAGCTGAAGATGACATCGGCTCCCGCAGCGCGCGCTGCCTTGAGCTCGTTGCTCACGTCCTTGACGCCCAGCGGGAAGCGGGCCACATGCACCGCCTGGAGCTTGTGGGTGGCCAGCGCGGCCTGCACGTCCTTGAGGCCACCGTCACCGTAGCCGGTGGAGTCCGCAAAAATGGCCACGCGGGTCCAGCCGCGCTTGACGATGTCGTTCACCACAAACGGCGCCTGAATGGCGTCGCGGGCGGACGTGCGGAAGATGTAGCTCTCGGGCGCAGGATATCTGGCGGTGATGGGTGAGCCGGTGGAGCACGGAACGATCAACGGCGAGCGTGCTGTCTGAAACACATCCAGCGCCTTGAGCGCCACGCCGGTGTTGCAAAAACCTATGGTGGCCACCACCCCGGCCGTCATCAGCTCCTGCGCGCCCTTGCGCCCGGTTTCGGGGTCGCCCTTGTCGTCGCGCACCACCAGTTCCAGGGGGCGCCCGACGTACCCGCCCACGGCGTTGATTTCGTCCACGGCCAGCCGGATGCCGTCGATCATGGGGTTGCCGAAGTCGGACGACGGGCCGCTGAACGGGCCAATGACGCCAATCTTGACGGGTGGCAAGGCCTGCGCCAGCACCCCGCTCGGGAGGCTCCCGGCCCACACCACGGCAACGGCCAGTCCACACAACATCACACGCAGCCCGGCCTTGGGCGCCGCAGCCTTGCGGCGCGCACGAAACTTCATCATGGGAATCGCTCTCAGGATATGAAAGCGTCGTAGCGTAAAGCCACGCCCGCCGTGCAGCAACCCTGTTTTCCCTGACATGCCCGTCGGTAGAATGATCCTCTATTTATAGCAAACATTGACCATTTGGCGAGGGCTGACGGCCAATTTCTTTCAGATTTTGCCTACTGCGCCGGGTTCATCAGCCCCCACAGCCTGTCGGCCGTCAGCGGCATCTGCAGGCCCTGCGCCAGGTGCCCGAAGCCGCTGCGCGCCAGGGCGTCGGCCACGGCGTTGACGATGGAGGGCGTGGCGCCGATGGTGCCCAGTTCGCCCACGCCCTTGACGCCCAGCGGGTTGGTCAGGCAGGGGGTTGACGTGTCCATGCTGGTCTTGAAGTCGCCCGCCATGAGGTCGGCGCGCGGCAGGGTGTAGTCCATGAGGCTGCCGGTGAGGGGCTGGCCGGTTTCGCGGTCGTACACCAGGTGTTCACACAGCGCCTGGCCCATGCCCTGGACCGCGCCACCGTCGAGCTGGCCGCGCACGATCATGGGGTTGACGACCCGGCCCACGTCGTTGACCGACGAATACGCCACCACCTGCACCGCGCCGGTGGCGGGGTCGATTTCAACCTCGCTCACGTGGCAGCCGTTGGGCCAGCTCGGGCCGCCCACGGTGTGGCTGGCGTCGACGAAGATGTGTTTTTCTGGCTGCGCGCCCGCCAGCTCGAACAGGTTGACGGTGAGGTCGGTGCCGCGCACACGGAACTCGCCACCCGCGTAGTCGAGGTCGGCGGCGGCGGCTTCCAGGCGCTGGGCGGCCAGGGTGCGGGCCTG